>CAXETO010000066.1:0-4832 GCA_963999255.1 uncultured archaeon
TTTGAAAATAAATTACATGCTGTACTAAACCTTTACCTATAATTAATGAATAGAATGTAATATTTATGTTATTTATTATGATCATAAAAGAAAAAACGATGAAAAATGTCGAAGCAAATATCAGTATTAATGAATAGATTGGTAATTTATTTTTTTGCAATAGGATATGTTTCTATACTTAACAATTAATATTTTATATTTACTATATTTAATTCTCTTATATATGAGTACAAAACTACATTCTACAATTATTAATGGAATAAAAGATATTATGAATCAAATAAATATCGATAATTTTCAAGGAAAACATGTTCTTATAACTGGAGGTGCTGGATTTCTTGGAAGTTGGATATGTGATGTTTTAATAGAGGCTGGATCTGAAGTTACTTGTATAGATAATTATTCTTCTGGTTTATCATCAAATATTTCTACACTTATTAATCACCCAAATTTTCATCATTTAAAAAATGATATTCCAGAATTCAATTCTCTAAAAACTAAATTTGATTATATTTTACATTTCGCTAGTATTGCTTCTCCTGACGCATATCAAAAATATCCTACTGAAACATTAAAAGTGAATTCATTAGGAACTTTTAATATACTAGAGTTAGCTCGTAAACATGATTCTAAATTACTGTTTTCTTCAACTTCTGAAATATATGGTGATGCTACTATATTCCCAACCCCTGAAACTTATTGGGGTTATGTGAATCCTGTTGGAATTCGTTCTCCTTATGATGAAAGTAAAAGATTTAGTGAAGCTCTAATTGTAGCTTATTATAGGGAATATGACTTAAATACAAATATAATTAGACTTTTTAATACGTATGGTCCTAGATTACGAAATGATGGAATCTATGGAAGAGCTTTATCTAAATTTATTCATCAAGCAATAAATAATCTAAATCTCACTATCTATGGAGATGGTAAACAGACAAGATCATTTACATATGTGACAGATACAATTATAGGTGTTTTTAAAACATTATTATCTGAAAAACACAACGGTGAAATATTTAATATTGGAAATCCTAATGAAACTACTATACTTGAGTTAGCACATAAAATCTTATCAATTACAAAGTCTAAATCTAAAATTACATTTTTACCATTACCTGAGGATGATCCTAAACGTCGTAATCCAGATATATCTAAAGCCTCCAAACTATTAAATTGGGAACCTAATATAGATCTTGACACTGGGTTAAAATTCACTATTCCTTGGTTAAAAGAACAAATTCTATAATTATTACTTTAACTCTAACTAGATTACCAATTATAAGAAAGTTTTATTGCTTCCCAAAAATTCTCTGGATTTCCAATATCTAATTGAACATCATTTTTGTTTAGTACAACCGTATTAACTTGTAATTTCTTATTAATTATATTCTGTATTCCATCAGTAAGTTGTATTTCTTTATTCACTCCTGAATTAATTTCTTCTAGTGCTTCAAAAATATTAGGTGAAAATATGTATATGGGCATTATAGCTAAATTAGTTTCTGGGTTATCTGGTTTTTCTATAACCTTGTTTACATTAAAAATATTATTTTCTAATTCATTTCCCTTAGTTACTATTCCATAATCTTTTGGATTATTTACTATTTTACTTGCAAATGTAATTTCTGATTTATATTTATTATGTGATTCTATTACTTTTTTTATAGAGGTATCTCCTGACGATTTTATGTATGTATCACCTGCATGAACTAAAAATTCCTCTTCTATGATTGATTTTACTTTTAAAATAGAATCTCCAAAACCTTTCGGATCTGGCTGATTTACAAAAATTAGTGATGATTCTTCTATTTTATTGTAAAACTTCTCCATTTCTTTAGCTAACTCAGATTTATTTTTTTCATATAATGTTTTAATAAAATCGTTATCAATAGTAAAATGGTCTTCTATAGCTCTTTTATTTCTACCAACTATAAAAATAAATTCTCTAAAATTATTTTTATATAATTGTTCAAAAATTACTTGTAATACTGGTTTTAAATATCTATTTCCATTTTCTCCTCTTATATAAATTGGTAACATTTCTTTTGGCGTTTCTTTTGTTATAGGTAATAATCTCGTCCCTAATCCTGCAGCTGGTAAAACAACTTTTTTTATATTCAATTTATCCTAATATTGATTTAGAACCATATTGTTTAAATTTTTTCTAATACTGATTATTTTTTACTTATATTTTTTTTATATATTAACAGTCCAATAATATTAACTAATATTGCAACTAGTAAAAGCACAATCCATGAATTATCTAATAATGTTATTTCCTCTAATGTTATAGGACTTAATATTGGAATAGGTTGATATTCTGATATGCTATCATAAGCTAAATGTGATAACATTGCTCCAAAGATTGTAAATGTTAATCTATAATTAATTTTTTTCTTATTTCTAAAAATTAAACCCATGATAATGGATATAACGATTGAAATCGGAATAGCATGATTTGTTCTAGCTATCGTTGACATTCCGTTTAACCATAGTGTATGATCTATATCAGTTAAAATTGCAAATGTAGTAGATAAAATAATTAAACTTGGTTTAAATGTAAATAATCCTACTAAAGTACCAAACAATCCATGAATCAAAAATTCTCTAGCGTAAAATTCTAACGGTATTTTAAAAATTATAGTTTCTGAATTGCTTGAATAGTTTAATAATGAACTTAAAGAAAATATTAACATTATTATTATGTAAACTATTGTTATTTTTAGGTAAGCCTTTAGAAACAATGTTATAATCATAAATACATTTATTTATAAAATTTAGCTCATTTTTATTTGAGATTCCTTTGAGAATTGGAATGATAAATGATTGTGCATATGTAAATCAAACATTAGCTAATCTGCTGATGAAAAATGATGTTGATGTAAAATTGCAATTACGTACAAGAAATTTATTTGATAAAACCATATTATTGGCTATTAAATTATATTTTCTTAAAGCCGATATATATCATTGTGCATATCTGTTGCAAGATTGTTGGTTTGCAAGAAAATTCAACAAAAGACCATTAATTGGTCATGCGCATGGTAGTGATATAAGAAATATTGACTCTAAATGGGGAAAAATAATTAAAGGAAATCTAATTAATTGTGATAAAATATTAGTGGCCACTCCTGATCTGTTAAACACTGCTAAACAATATAATGATAATGTCGAATATTTCCAAACTCCTATCGATATTAATATTTTTAGTCCAAATATTCAAAATAAAAAGTTGAATAAACAAAAATTAGCTCTTTATTGTAGTAAACCAGGTGATTATCTTGAATCTAAAACTAAAGATAAATTAATTGATCAAGGATATAAAATCATTCAAATTAATGAATTTAATTATCCATATTATCAAATGCCTGATATTTATCATAAATATGACCTATTTATTGATCAACATCTTAATCCTATTAAATCAAAAATGTGTCTCGAAGCAATGAGTTGTGGTTTACCTATAGTTACATATGATGGTAACTTCTTATTAAATGGAAAACAAAATCGTGAATATATTGTTAAATATCATGATGCAAATAAATTAATTACAAGATTATTAAAAATATATCAAGAACTTATTATGTGATATTACATTGACTAAAAAAACTAAAACAAAAATTTCTTTTATAGGTCTAGGTTATGTCGGTCTTACTACTTCAGTCTGTTTTGCTGATAAAGGTTTCCATGTTATTGGTGTTGATGTTGATCAATCTAAATTAACGAAAATTAGTAGTGGAAAGCCAGATATGTTTGAACCGAATTTGAATGAATTATTGTGTAAAATGTTGAAAACTAAAAGGTTTTCTACATCAGATAATTTATCAGATTCTATAAAAAACAGCGATGTAACTTTTATTACTGTTGGAACTCCTGCAAATCAAGATGGTTCTGTTGGTCTACAGTTTATTAAATCTGCAGCAACTGATATTGGTTATGCGCTAAAAAATAAATCTAGTTATCATTTAATTGTGGTTAAAAGCACTATTGTACCTGGAACTACTGAAAATATTATTGTTCCAATTATAGCAAAAATATCTGGTAAGAAATATAATAAAGATTTTGGAATATGTTATAACCCTGAGTTTCTAAGTGAAGGTTCTGCTATTAATGATATGAATAATCCAGATAAGGTAGTACTTGGTTCTTCTAATTCTCAATCCAAAAAAATTATTAATAACTTGTATAATATTCTATATTCAACTCAAAAAATTAATATTGTTAATACCACTATTCCTACTGCCGAATTAATTAAATATGCAAATAATGCATTTCTGGCAACAAAAATAAGTTATATTAATACAATTGCTAATATTTGTAATAATATCCCTAATATCAATGTAGATGAAGTTGCTCAAGCTATTGGATTAGATAATAGAATTAACTCTAAATTCTTATCTGCTGGACCTGGATATGGTGGCAGCTGTTTTCCCAAAGATGTAAAAGCATTAATTCAATTTTCATCCAGTTTAGATTATTCTCCTAAACTATTAATTGCTGTAGATGAAGTAAATCAATTACAACCAATTTTAATTATTAATTTAATTAAACAAAAACTATCATCTATTGATAATAAAACAATTTCTATATTAGGACTTGCGTTTAAATCCAAAACTAATGATATGCGTGAATCTGTTGCAATTAAAATTGTTAATGAACTACTAAAACAAAACTCCACTATCAAAGTTCATGATCCTGAAGCTATAGATAATGCTAAACAAATTTTTGGTGATCGAGTTGATTATCATTATAATATTATTGACGCAATAAAAAATAGTGATTGTTGTGTTATTCTTAATGATTCTATTGAATATAAATCTCTTAAACCC
>CAXETO010000067.1:0-4828 GCA_963999255.1 uncultured archaeon
TTCAGGATTGGCCACATTAGATATTATAAATGATGAAAAATTAATTAACAATGCAGATAAGATGGGTAAATACATGAAAAAAAGACTAGAAGAATTAATGAAAAAACATGAAATAATTGGAGATATAAGAGGTAGAGGATTAATATTAGGAATTGAATTAGTTAAAAACAGAAAAACTAAAGAGCCAGCAAAAAAAGAAACAGGAAAAGTAGTATATAGAGCATGGCAATTAGGATTATTAACAGCTTTTTTAGGTCCAGATTCTAATGTAATTGAAATTACACCTGCTCTAATAATAACAAGTGAACAAATAGATAAAGGAATTGAAATATTAGATAGAGCATTGAGCGATGTAAAAAAAAGGATTAGTGTCAGACTCAGATATAAAAGATTTTGTTGGTTTTTAGCATATTATTTAGAACATTTATCACAAATACATAGAATTTTTAAGTAATCATAAGTATAAACTCCAGTATCATGCCCATCATTCCAAACAATATTCAAACCATATCTACCAACAGGACGAAATTCAGTAGGACATATTTTATCATTAATTTCCTGTTTAACCCCAGCATAATGTTTACCAAACACACCTGATTCACCAGAACATAAAGTACATTGACATTGTTCTCTTAGATTTTTATTAATATACTTGCTGACATGATCATCATCCCAAATAATATTTAGAAATTTTTCTTTAACATCTATATTTACAGATTTCAATTTTTAATTAAAAATAATAGTTTTTTATCCAAAAATTGGATAATCAAGCGGATTCATTTGATCTTTTTTATTTTTTTTCTTATTTTGAGGATATAATTTATTCATATTAGGTTCAACATAACCTTTATGACTTATAATAATATCACTAATGTTTTTTCTGAGATTTTCTTTTGAATTAATTAGTTTAATAATTAACGTCCAATTATCAACAACTTTATATTTAATTTCATTAATCTGTTTTAATTCATTGATTGCTTGTTCTAACGAAAATATATTTCCAAAAGTACATAATATATAATTTTTTTCATTTATTTTTTTCTTTTTAAGCATTAAATAATAAATGAAAATAGTATAATAAATAAATTACTAATATCTATAAAAATAATAAATTATTATAAATTAATATTAAACCAATAATGAAAAATAAAAGGCCTAACATTGATTCAAGATATTTAACATTTAAATTTGTAAGTAATCTAGTACCAATTTGCGTCCCAATTATTATTCCTATTAACATTAAAATAAATATTTCAAAAACTATATTACCAAGTAAAAAATGACCTAGAGAAGCTCCAGCAGAAGTAAACATCATAATAAATAATGAAGTGCCGACAGCAATTTTTATAGGAATCTTAAATAATAATCGATAAAGCGGAACAATAATTACACCACCACCAATACCTAAAAATCCAGATAAAATACCAGAAATTATCATAAATATGAGGGCATAACGAAAATTAACATTATATGAGTATGTATTACCATTGATATCTGTGATTTTTCTTTTAGAACCATTATTGAGAGCAGAGAATTTAAAATTAAATAAATTAATACGCGCAGATATAAATTTGAATGAAATAAGTAGTAATAATAAACCAAAAATTACTGACATATAATTTGAAGATAAGAAAGAAGTAAGAATAGATCCAATAAAAGCAAAGGGTATAGTAATAATTGAAGATAAAAGACCTAATTTTATATCAACAATTTTTTTACGTAAATATACAAATGTAGCTGAAATTGAAATAAATAAAATAATAATTGAACTAGTTCCTATTGCGTTTTGAATAATAATATTATAATTAATCCATTCATCTGTAGCAATAATTGTTGGAACTATAAATAATCCTCCACCAATACCTGTTAATGATGAAAGAATACCTGTAATGATTCCAAAGAACAAATATATAATTGTTATAAACAAATTAATCAAAACTAAGTTAAACATTAATTTTGTTTTAATTAAACTTTATCAAGTACTTGAAAGTAGAAAATTATAGTTTGAAGATATTAATATTAGGTTCTGGTGCACTTGGATGCCAATTTGGAATATTATTACAGAAATCAGGACATAAAGTTACATTTATTGCTAGAGGTCATCAATTTACTAGTCTTAAAAATGGATTAATGATTAATATACCTAATTCCAACAAATTAAGTAAATATAATATTAAAGTATTAGATAAACCAGAATTAAAAGAAGTTTATGATTTAGTAATATTATCAGTAAAATCCAAAGATACAAATAAAATATTAAATGACTACAAGCATTTAAGAACCAATACTACAAAATTTTTATCATTTCAAAACATTATGAATAAAGAAGAAATATTGGCAAAATGTTTTGGATCAAAAAATGTGATTGGAGCAGTTAGTAACACAGGTGCTTTCTTAAAAGAGCCTGGAATAGTAATAGATTCAGGGACTGATAACACATTTATTGGAAGCTATGGAAAAGGAATGAAGAAATCAATAGAATACATATCTAGTGAATTTAATAAGGCAGGAATAAAAACTCAGGTAGTAAAAGATATTGAAAGCATTAAATGGCATAAAATTATATCTATATCGTCATTAGGAGCAATAAGCGCTTTAACACAAATTCCAACTCCACAGATATACGAAAATAAATATTGTTTAGAATTAATAGCTAATGTTTTATCTGAAGGTATAAGTATAATGAATAAATATGGATATAAATTAAAAAATTATAGTGGACTTGAATTAAAACAAATTTATAATAGAAACATATCTAATATGATGCAGAACATACACAAAATTAAATCTTATAAATATGATGAAAACAATTTAGGTTCTATAATGAAACCCTCCATGTTACAAGATATATTAAATAAGAAAAAAACTGAATGCACAGATATTTTAGGATTTTTAATTAAAAAAGCAGATTTAAAAAACATTCAAATACCAAGCATCAAATTAGTTTATTTAATAATCAGAGGATATGAAGAAAAATTTGATAAGTAATATTAATTATTCTGAAATACTATAATATCTTATACCCTCATTTTCATTTTTTCCAATAGATGTTAATATAAATCTAGGTTTAGACAATATTTTAGTATAAGATTCTAGATTAATCTTATCGCTATGTATATCCTGATATTCATTTATGTTTAATTTTATTCGATTTTTAATTTGATTCATAGTATCGAGATATCTAGATTCATGTTTATAATCATCAAGGAATTTAATAGTAATTATTATAGATTTACTTCCACTACCATAACCACCAATTAAAGCAAAAGAATTAGATAAATTTTCTTTATCATTTTCAATCATACTAGCTAAACCAACTCCAAATGACGCACTATAAGAATTACCTATATAAGAAGGCGCGATTAATGAACTTCCAATTCGATTATCAAAATCATCTATAAAATCATTTGTTTTAATAAATTTCCTTCTATAATCATTATATTCTTTGGTTTGATAGAAAGATAAATCGTCAAGATTACCACGTTTTGGTTGTTCACCTATATCTTTAACAATGTTATTAAATCTAGTAAGATTACGCCATTCATGTAATAGAAGTGAAGTATGAGCGTCTCTAACCATTTTCATATTTGGATTATGATATATAGCTTTAGAGATATAATCTAATATTGTTTCATCTTTTTCTAATTTAAATAAATTTAATTTTTTAAGTTGTTTTTTATATAATAACCAAGCAATTTTCATTTCATTAAGATATGAAGCAATAGATTGCCTACCATCAACAATAGCAACTGTTCTTCCATCAGGTTTTCGAAAATCACCTGGTTCATATCTCATAGAACCAGCAAATCCTTTTGGAATAATATCAGCAATTTTTGGGTTTTCAGATATCACAAATGCAACTGCAGCACCACCTTGAGTAGGTTCTTCACCAGTTTGCAAATTATATTTAGCAGTATCTGACACTATAACCATAGAATATTTTCTAGGATTATACTCGGCGACATGCCAAATAGAAGATTCTAAAATTCTTTCAACACCACTAGCACAAGCAAATTTTTGTTCATAACCTAGTATATGTGAAAAACTACCTTTACCATATACTTGTTCTAACATACCTATAACGTCAGAAACAGTTGCTCTGGACCCCTCTAAACTACTTTCTGTAGCCACATCAATTCTAAAAAAATCTTCAGGTCTATAACCATAATATTTCATTAATCTATATGCAGCAGTAGCTGCTTGACTTACATAATCTTCGTTAGGTGGTTTAACAGAAAATGTTTTTATTCCAATTCCTTTAATAAAATGATTTGGATCAATATTTCTTGCTTTAGCTAAATCATAGTTATCAACATATAATTCAGACGTATAAGCATATATTGCATCTATACCGATAGATTTCATTAAATATACAAAAAATAAGTAACAATAACATGTAAATAAATTATGCTAAACATTCAATTATTTTTTAACAATATTAATAAAATTATTAATAATTTGTTTTCCAATTGGACCACTTAATTCAGGATGAAATTGTAATCCAAACATATTATAATTAACATGCTTAATAATTTCATTATCACTAAACACAGAAGATGAATAAGAATTAACTTCTTTACTTAACCTAAAAATCTGAAATGCACGTTTACAATACATATTTAATTTATCATATGGATCTGTTAGTGGATTTGGGACATTAATAGAAATTTTAACTATTTCATTTAATGGTTTAGTCATACGCTTCAATGTACAATTAAGATTTAAAGCAAGTATTTCTGCACCATAACATATTCCTAAAATTGGTAAATTATCATTAATAGCTAATTTAATTAAATTTGAATTAATTTTATTTGTTAATTTAGAATAT
>CAXETO010000068.1:0-4799 GCA_963999255.1 uncultured archaeon
ACAATTCTCAAGAGATGGAAAACATATAATCTACGAATCAGATAGAAATCAGATGCAAAATATAGACCTCTATTTAGTCGAAGTTCCAGAATAGAGAATAGGAAACTTACATAAAGGATATTCTGATTTCTTATTCAAATTGATGTTAAACATTTTTTCATATACTAAAACAAGAAATTTGTGTTTAAGTTGATACTTATTCAGAATATCAGTTACTTCATCAGCTTTTAACCATATAGGAAACGAGTTAAACCGTCGATCACCCCATTGAATTATAACTGACGGATTTTTCTTCATATTTAACAGCCAATCAGACTTAGATCCAAACCCGCTAATTACTATTGGCGCACCATCAACAACATCAACCACTTCAAGAACTGTTTTACGAATTTTATTTGACGAACGTCCAATATGTTGAAGTAAAAGAAACTGTTTCCCAAAAAACCGTCCCATACGCAAAGCATATACATAAACTGGAATTCTAAAAAAAAATTTCATTATCCTATTCATATTAACACCCTAGTTTACTTCACATTATTATTTAAGAGAAATATAGATTAAGATTATAAGCAAAATATAATCCAAAACCTATGAAAACTACACCGGTTATTAATGACGCGTATCTTAAAATTATGTCACTAACATATTTCTTCCCTAAATAAATCAGAGCAGATAAAGTAGAAAACCATAATATTACACCCAAAATAATAGTTAAACTAGTAAATAACAGAATAACATCAAAACTATTAGTAAAAGAAAAATTTAGAATAGTGCCAAATACACTTATCCACCAAATTATTGTTATTGGATTAGAAATAGTAATCACATAACCGGTTAAAAAAGCATTTTTACTCACAACTATTTTTTTAACACTAGAATTTGGCTTAAAAAATTCCTTCAAATTTATAGATCCTAAATAAAAAAGAAACAACATTCCAAAAATCCAGATACAAATTTCAACAATTGGAATTGAAAACAGGTTTGACATCCCAAAAAATATGAGTAGAAGATAAGTAGTATCTGCTAGAGCAGCTCCTAAACCAACCAATAATGCAGAGAAAAAACCATGTTTTAAACCAGATTTAACAACTGAAATAGTTACTGGACCAACTGGTGCAGCTAAAGAAATTCCAAGAACTATATTTTGAAGTATTAAATTTAACATAAATTTTAGAGTTTGGTGAGCGTGATTTTACCGTTATCGTTTTTAAAAACAATGGTGACACCGTTATTCCATTTTAGTGTTAGAATGTTTTCGCCTTCTTCTGCAGACTCGACTTTAGCGAGGTCTAATGCTTTTAATATTTCTTGTGCGGACATTATATTCACTCCGGTAAACTGGTAATCTCCATTTGATCGTTACCAACAGCGGTTACAAATACATACCTGTTATCTGCAAAGATTAATGTGATTTCATCATCTTTGACTTCTACAGCGTTTAGCCGCTCTCCTTTTATTCCATCAAATTTAGCCAATTTAATCATATTCAATAATAACAAATTGATATTTGAATTTTATTGAAAAAACGTGGTTAGTGAGAAATTTTACCTACTAAAGTATGTGAAGTGACGTCCACTATTTCCACAGAAACTTCGTCACCTACATCAAACTGCTCCTTCAAAACTATCGGTTTATACGCAAAGTTTCTCCCAACTACAGCGTTTTTAACTTGTTCGTCAACAACAATTTTACCAGTCCAACCTAGCCACCTCTGATTTCGCTCTAACGAGATTTTACGTGTTAAACGATGAATAGCGGAGCTACGCTCTTTAACAACACCAGCATCTAACTGCTTTAACTCATGAGCCAAGGTTTTAGGTCTAGAAGAATACTTAGATATGTTAACAACATCCGGCTGAATTTTATTTAAAAGATTTACAGTCTTATCAAAATCCTCATCCGTCTCAGACGGATAACCTACAATAATATCAGTGCTAAAAGTCATATCAGGAATCTGAGCTCTAAAATTTTGGACAATATCAATAAACTGCTTCAAATTATGGCCACGCTTCATATCACGAAGAATCTTAGAGCTACCAGACTGTACAGGAATATGCAGAAACTTGAAAACCTTATTATTTTGATACGATTCAATTAAACCATGAATATTTTTAACAAGATACATAGGATTCATCATACCGACCCGCACCTTAAAATCACGTGAAATACCACATACCTGATCAACCATATAAGACAAGCTAGTCCCAATATCCAAGCCATAACAGCCATTATCAGTAGAAGTCAACCATATCTCTTTACAACCATCATTCAATGAAGCAGTAACATCACGGACAATATCATTAACAGGATAACTAATTAAATGATCCTTAGCAACTTTAGTCTGACAAAAACTACATGAACTAAGACAACCAGTAGCAATCTCAACAATACCAACCAAAGAATTCTTCCTCAACCTAGGCAACAACAATTTAACCTTATTCGAATCAGCAAGAGAAACAGATCGACCGCCCTGAAGAGCAAGAGAAGCCATAGGTAAACTCTGATCAAGAGAATTAGGACCCAGCAAACTAGCAGAAGGACTAAGCTTTTCCACAGCCTCCTGTTCAGCCTTAGCCATACAACCAGCAACAATCAAAGGCTTTTCAACCCCCGTTAAACTTTTAATCCTATGCCTCATTCTACTCGCAGTAGCATCCTTAACCGTACAAGTCACAATTATATTCAAATCAGATTTATCAACATCATCAACTATATTATACCCATCATTACTCAACATACCAGCAATTAACTCAGAATCCGAAACATTGGCACTACACCCATACGCTTCAATATACACATTTTTACTATTCTTCATAATCCACCACTTATAGCAGGTAAAAGAACAAACACATCTTTATCCTTTAACTTATAATTCATATCAACAGCTTTACCGTTAACTAAAACAGGCATATTCAACTTCAAAGGATTCTTTATATTCAAAACAAAATTAGAAAAAGCTTCACCATACTTACTACCAAGATAAACAATCACATCCTTAACAGTAACAGAATCACTAAACGGAAACTCCTCGTCTTCAACATTAGTAATATCTCTAATATAAGCAAAATGTTTAATGAAAATAACACCAGATTTTTCATTACTCAAATTCATATCTCCCGCCAATTTAATTTCATAGTTTGAGGATGAGAAGCCTTAACCTCATCTAATCTGCCCACAGCAGTATTTTCAGGCAACAATTTTTTAGAAGGACCTTTCAATAATTTCGCGCCAATTTCATTAAGAACCTCAGCATAATTATCTAAACTTTCCATAGACTCAGTCTCAGTAGGCTCTATCATCAACGCTTCAGGAACATTAATAGGAAAATACATTGTTGGAGAATGAACCCCATAATCTAAAAGCGCTTTACCAACATCAAGAGCACGAACTTTAACATTTGAATTAGAATTAGGAGAAATAACAAATTCATGTTTCCTAGGTCTCTTCTTATCACCAACCAAATTATAAAGAGACTTATCAATCTTACTCAACAAATAATTTGAAGCCAAAACAGCATGATTTGAAACTTGATTTAAACCCTCAGCACCCAAAGACATTATATAAACATAAGCACGAACAAGATGAGCAGTATTACCTATAAACCCTCTAATCTGACCAATACTTTTAGGAACTTTATAATCTAAAACATACTTATTATCTAATTTATCAATAACAGGAATTGGTAAAAACTTAGCGAGCTCCTGAGTTACACCAACAGGACCAGCACCTGGGCCACCACCTCCATGAGGAATAGAAAATGTTTTATGCAGATTAAGATGAACAATATCAAAACCCATATCACCAGGTCTAACTTTACCTAACAACGCATTCATATTTGCACCATCATAATACATTAATCCACCAGCATCATGAACTAATTTAGCTATTTTTTCAATATCATATTCAAATAATCCAAGAGTATTAGGATTTGTCATCATAAGACCAGCAGTTCTCTTAGATACAGCTGACTTAAGAGCCTCAAGATCAATTAAACCATCATTATTAGAAGATATTTTAACAGTTTTGAATCCAACCATACTAGCAGATGCAGGATTAGTACCATGAGCAGAATCAGGAATCAAGATTTCATCACGTGTTTCACCACCATAAGTAGTATTAATCCAAGATTTTATTATTAAAGCACCAGCAAATTCACCATGAGCACCTGCAGCAGGAGACAAAGTAATCTTTGACATACCAGTAATCTCAGATAGAATATTAGATAGATTATACAAAATTTCTAGTAAACCTTGAACAGAATTAATATTTTGAAGAGGGTGTAAATTTAATAGATTTATATTAGAGCAGACACGTTCAGAAATTTTTGGATTATATTTCATAGTGCAACTTCCAAGAGGATATATACCATGATCAATACCAAAATTCATTTGTGATAATCTATTAAAATGTCGTATTACTTGAGGTTCAGATAAACTAGGTAACGAAATAATATCACGTTTAAGTTTTTTAGGAATTAAATTATCTAATTTATCAATTTTTGATAAAATATCTTTATTTAGTTTTGGTAATGAATATCCAACACGCCCTTTTTTGTTTTGTAGTAGTAACAATGGTTCTTCCCAAATTGCTTGATGAAATATCATATTAAATAGACACCTTCCTAACAGATTCTACAAGTTTATCAATATCATTTTTACTATGCAATTCAGTTACACTAAATAACAGAGTATTATTTAATTCATTAAAATAACGTTTTAACGGTAATCCACCTAGTATTCCAAGATTGTCAAGATTATTAAAAATTTTTTCAGTATCACATGATTTGGTATTTATATTAA
>CAXETO010000069.1:0-4799 GCA_963999255.1 uncultured archaeon
AGATGTTGAAAGTGTAGCTAAAAAGTTAGCGGATATGTCTCAACAATTTACTCAATACGCTGGTGTTAGACCATTTGGTGTATCACTTATTCTTGGCGGTGTAGATCAAACTGGTCCGTCTATATTTCTTACTGATCCAAGTGGAACTTATTTAGGATATGACGCTGTTGCAATAGGTGCTGGTAGTGATCAAGTTAATGATTTTCTAGATAAAAAATATGCCTCTGAAATTACTTTAGATCAAGCATGTGTTCTAGCTATTGAATCAATTTATCTCGTAAGTGAAGATAAAATTGCTACTAACCATGTTAAAATGGCTGTAATTGATACAAAAACTCAACTTCTTACTCATCTAGACGCGGATAAAATTGCTAGTCTGGCTGATAAAGCTTCTACTAGAAAAACTCGTAAATCTTAAAATATTAATTAATATTTGCATGTTCTATTTTTATGCATTTATTCATAATTATTTTCATATTATTTTCTATAGCTATTTCTTCCGCTTTTTTATCTAATATTCCAATTTGACTCCAAATCACTGGTCTTTTTAATTCTTTTAATTGGATTATTTGTTTTATTATATCTTCTAATTCATCTGATGGTCTAAAAATGTTTATAATATCTATGTTTTTTAATTGACTTGTAGGAATCATCTTAAGTTCTTTATAACATTTCATATTAAGTATCCTATTTGAATTTGGATTAATTCCTATTATTTGATAATTATTTTGTAATAAATATTGTGCAATTATGTTACTGTCTTTATTATTATCTCTTGATAATCCAATAATTAATATTAATTTAGATTTTTTTAGAATATTCTGAATTTCCTGATATTTCAACTGTATGTGTTAAGGTCTATAACAATTTATAAATATTATTTCTTATATATTTAACTTGGATAATATTTATTATGACTGATAAATTTACTACAGTTAGAATAATGTTAAATGATATTAAATTTGAAATACTAGTTAAACCTGATCTTGCTCTAGCTTATAGAAATGACAATAAAGGTGATTTATCAAACATACTTGGTGTAGATGAAGTATATTCTGAAGCTTCAAAAGGTTTCAGAGCGTCTGCTGAAAATTTAAAAAGCACATTTAATACAACTGATATATTTCAAATAGCTGATATTATTATAAAAAAAGGGGAATTACAACTTACTACTGATCAACGTAAAACTATGGTTTCGGATAAACGAAAGCAAATCGTTAACCATATTTCTAAAACTTATGTTGATCCAAAAACAAAATTACCTCACCCACCACTTAGAATTGAACAAGCGTTAACTGATTCCAAATTTGTTGTAGATCCTTTTAAAAAACTTGATGAGCAAATTAAACTTGCTGTAGAAAAAATAAGAATTATTATTCCTTTAAGTTCTGAAGGCATTACTTTACAAATTCATTCTCCTGCGGTTTATGTCTCACAAACAATAAATATAATTAAAACATATGGTGACTTTTATGATACTGAATGGAAAAATGATGGTTCAATGTTAACATTTGTAAATATACCCGTAAGCTTAAAATCTAACCTATGTACTAGCTTAAATTCGTTGAGTAAAGGAACTACACAAATTACGGAAGTTGAAAAATAAATGTCACAAGTTATTAGAAAACATGTATTACCTGGAGAACTAATTGCTAAAGGAAAATACAAATATGAAAAAAATGTGTTTAATATTAAAGATTCATATTATTCTACTAAACTTGGTTTAGCAGAATCTTATCATGATAAAATTCGTGTTATTCCTATTTCTGGTGTTTATATGCCAAAAGTTGATGATACAGTTATTGGCACTGTAGTTGATTTTGGTCACGCGCATTGGCTTATAGATATTAATTCATGTTTTATCGGTGTTCTTGTAGCAAAAAGTGTTTTTAGTCCTAGAATTTCTAGTATTGATTATGATCTTGAAAGTAAATTCAAAATTGGTGATACTTTGTGCGCTAAAATAAATTCATTTGATAGAACTCGTGATCCACTTCTATCCGTTTATGGTCATGGTCTAGGTAAAATCTTTTCCGGTAGTGAAATAACTATTAATCCAAATAAAGTAGCACGACTAATAGGTAAAAAAGGTTCTATGATAAAACTACTTGAAGAAAATACTGATGTAAAATATACTATCGGTCAAAATGGCAGAGTCATTCTTAAAGGAACTCTGGATTCAATAAATAAGGCTAAAATAGTTATTGAATTGATTGAAAATGAGTCACAGAACAGTAATTTAATGGATAAAGTTCAATTACTACTAAAAAATAAAAAATAGATGTAAAGAAATGGGTAATTTAATTAATAAAAAAGGATTAAGAATTGACGGTCGTAAATTAGGTGACATACGTCCTGTCACTATCTCTGTTGGTAACGTTAAAAACGCTGATGGTTCTTCTTATATTGAATTTGGTAAAAATAAAATTATAGCTGCTGTTTATGGTCCTAAAGAACCTGTTTTTAAATGGATGGCTGTTGCTAATACAGGAATTTTAAGATGTCGTTATCATATGGTTCCATATTCTGTAGAAGAACGTAAAAACCCTAATCCTTCTAGAAGAGAACAAGAAATATCTAAAGTTATTCGGGAAGCGTTAACTCCCGCAATTGTTTTAACAGACTATCCTAGAACTTGTATAGATATTTTTATTGAAGTTCTTCAATCTGATGGCGGTTCAAGATGCGCTGCTATAAATGCTGCTTCTGTTGCATTAGCTGATGCTGGTATTAGTATGTTTGATATGGTTGGTGCTTGTGCTGCTGGAAAAATTGATGGAAAAATTGGACTTGATATGAGTGATGAAGAAGATAAAGATGGTGAAGCTGATTTACCAATTGCTTTTATGCCAAATCTTGATAAAATTACTTTACTTCAATTAGATGGAAAATTATCTAAAGATGAATTTGCTGAAGCTGTAAATATGGGTGTTTCTGGTTCAAAAACTTTATATGAACTTCAAAAGAAAGCGTTAATGTCTAAATATTTTGAAAAACCTACTGGAGATAAGAAATTATAAATGTCAATAAATAGAGATAAATCTACTGTTAACACTCTAGCGAAAGAAAATATTGTTGAAAATTTAACTAATAATGTTAGAACTGATGGAAGAAAAATAAATGAAGTTAGAGAATTAATAGTTGAAACTAATGTTATTGAAAAAGCTGAAGGTTCTGCAAAGGTTAAACTTGGTAATACTGAAGTTGTTGCTGGAGTTAAAATCCAAGTAGGTCCACCTTTTGCTAATAGTCCTAATCAGGGCATCTTAATTGTTAGTGCAGAAATATTGCCTATTTCTATGCCTAATGTTGAACTTGGCCCACCTTCTGAAAATGTCATTGAATTATCTAGAGTTGTTGATAGAGGAATTCGTGAATCTAAAATGATTAATTTAGATGATCTTGTTCTTTTAGAAGGTAAATCTGTCTATACTGTTTTTGTTGATGTAAGTGTTCTTAATGTAGATGGAAATTTATTTGATGCAGTATCTTATGCTGCTTCTGTTGCATTATCTTTAACGAAATTTAATAAATATAAGATTGATAAAGAAAATAATGTAGTACAAACAAATATTGTTACTGAATTACCTGTTAAATTTACTCCAGTATCTATCACTCAAATAAAAATCGATGATCATATTATTGTTGATCCTACTGCTCTTGAAGAATCACTAATGAATTCAAGAATAACTCTAACTGCAGATGGTGATGGTAATATATGTGCTGGTCAAAAGGGTTTAGCAGGATCTTTCTCACCTGAAGAAATTATATCCTGTTCTAACCAGGTTTTATTAATATCTGAAAAAATTAAAAAAATTCTAAAAAAAGCGATTGTAAATGGTAAAAAAAAAATCTAAAAGTTTTAAAGGCCTTGGTCCAAAGTATGGAGCTACGTTAAGGAAACGCTATACTAGAGTAATTACTACTCTTAAAAAAAAACGTGCATGTCCAAAATGCGGATCATTACAATTCAAACGTGAATTTGCAGGTATATGGAAATGTTTTACTTGTACTTATACCGTTACTGGCGGCGCGTATGATATTGAACTTGAAAACTAATACTAATATTAAATCTATTAAAAATAATAACTTAGTTCTGTCAATATCTATGGAAAAAAAATTATGTAATTGTGTTTATAAATCAATATTACCTGAAATATCTTCTTTAAATGAATTATCATTAAATATAAAATTATTAAAAAAAAATGAACAACTTATTTTTACTATGGAAAATAAACAATTTTCTGATTTAAGAGCTGTTTTAATGTCAATTTTATATCTAGTTAAAGCAAGTATCGAGTCAATGAATAATCTAATATTGGTAAATACTTAAATCCTTACGCATTTAATATTTTAACTATAGTGGTTTATTATGAGTGCAGATTTACCTCCAGCTGTTAGAGAACAATTAACTAGATTGGATCAATTTCAACAGAATTTACAAGCAATTATGGTGCAAAAACAACAAGTTGATCTTGAGTTAATTGAAATTGATAAAGCTACCTCTGAATTAATTAAAGCTAAGCCAACTGATCCTGTTTACAAAACTGCAGGATCTGTTTTAGTTAAATTAAATAAAACTGATTTATCTAAAGAATTAGCTGAAAAAAAAGAAGTTGCAACCACTCGTCAAATGGTTCTATCTAAACAGGAAGTTAGATTAAAGGATAATGTAAAAGAACTTCAAAGTAAACTTGAACAATCTCTCAAATCTGTAAACCCTAAACAATAATTTCTTCCTAATTTTATTATTTATAATATAATTCCTTTTTGATTATTATTTTTTATTTTTGTTATCT
>CAXETO010000070.1:0-4777 GCA_963999255.1 uncultured archaeon
TTTATTAGGATCTAAAAGTTTTATAATTTGGATTTGACCAATCATAATAGAACCTGTATTACTAGTTTTAAATCCTCCTAGTTTTCTAGCCATTTTAGCCGCATTACTAGCGGCTGCAATAACCGAAGATTCTTCCACAGCCATAGGAATAAAATAATCCTTTGAGTTAATATGAAAATTACATGCTATTCCTAGAGGAATTGGAAATGTACCAATAACATTTTCAACCATATTATCAGCAATTTTTAAGTCTAGATTTGATTTTTCACGTAGTAAATTATATTGATCATCAGTTAACGAAGTTAATTTTTTAATTAAAGATAAACGATCTTTAGGTAGTAAATTATAAAATCCAGAAGTTTCATTAAAAGGTGATTTATCATTTAACTTGGATTTTTTAGACATACGCCAATATTTAGAAATAAGAAGTTTATTAACACTTTGAATATAAAATAAGATTAGTTATGTAAATATATTAACGATAAATAAGTAATAACTACAATTGGGTCGGTCGTTCAGCTTGGTTAGGACATCGCCTTGACGTGGCGAAGGTCGGCGGTTCAAATCCGCTCCGGCCCATACAAAAAAATTATGAAATCAGAAAATTTCTATTATAAAGAAAAGCCTAAGATAAATAAAAAAAATAAGAGAGATTATTAATGTAAGAGAATTTAGTCACTATTTTTTGCAGTTTCAGTTCTTATATTTGGTACTGGTGTTTCAGATGATGAAAGTGGACGAGTAGGTAATTTAACATGTATGTCTTTAGATTGTTGTTCTTGAAGTGTTTTTTTGTTATTTTTTAATTGTTCAATTTGGAATTTTAATTGTTCAAGTTTTTTTTCAGCTTCTCGGAAATGTTTTTCCCATACAAGACGTTTAGATTCATCTTTTGCTAGTCTTTGACCAATAACAAATTTTTCAAGTTCATCTTCACCATTTAATATAGCAGTAATTTGATATTGAACCATGCTGAATACTAAGAGACAATAATATATAACATTTTTAGTTTAAAAAACAAAATAATAATAATATGTTTAATAACAAATATGAAAATTATCCTTTTTTAATTCCCATAGCAAATCCTAAAGCAAAACTTCCAGCTAGAGGAATATTAGTACCAATAAAAGATGGTAAAGCATATTCATTACCATAATTCTCAATAAAAGCAGTAAAAACTTCTTCAATTTTATCATAGTGAATTGTGACAAATCCCTCAAAACCTAAATAGAGTAGTAAAGCAGAGAATAAACCTACTAAAACAAGTAAGAATTTCAATATTTTTTTAAGTGCATACCCTATAACAAATCCAAGTATTCCACCTATTCCAACTTGGCTAGCAAGGTCATCATATCCACCAATAGCAAGGTCCACCAATAATAATCAATTATTAGATAAGTAACTAGATTATATTAATATTATTAACTAGAAAAACTATTAATAAATAATAAATAACAAATTTTTTAATAATACTACATGCATAATAGTGAAGAAGAATACAAAATACTAGATAATAAAGAGATCAGTATGAAAATAAAAGAAGTAGATAATTGGCAAATAAATGGAAATAAGATAGTAAAAAAAATAACTTTAGATAACATGAATCAAACAGCGAAATTTTTCAACATAGTTGCAATGGAATCAGAAAATTTAAATCATCATCCAGATATTCAAATAAATCATGGGACTGAAATAACAATAACTTTAACTACAAATTACATACAGGCATTATCGCAATATGATTTTTGGTTAGCTAGAAAAATTGATTTAATTAGAATTTGAAAATTAAGTAATATTTAAAAATTCTTTTAGTTTTTTAACAAGTATTTCTCTATGCTCTTTGATAGAAGTATTTATTTGATATTCATTGATAACCATAGTTTGCTGTGTTTCCCACTCAAGGAAACATGATTCACAAGTTTGTTCTTTAATTTTTTCTCCAAGAACACTACCAGCAAAAGGATTATTAATATAAGATTCTTGTTCTACTTTACATTTTGAACATGTGATTAAAGTCATTATAGAACAATATTAAAACAAGAATATAATATTTTCATAATGATTAGAGATTTATTTAGTTTTAGAAGTGACACGTTTATCAAATCTATTAACATCAATTATAATTCTTTCGTGTACACCCTCACCAATTTTTTCATAGTCATCAAAAGATTCAACATGAAAAATACAACGATTTTTAATAACATTAATCAGAATTGCTTTAGAGATCACCGTACTACCAACAGGTGTTGGAGCAATATGTTTAACGTTAACTAATGTTCCAACTGATTGTTCATTAACATCAAGATGAGGTTCCAACATATGTAAACAAGTATCTTCCATTTGATAAATCATAAAAGG
Source organism: uncultured archaeon (assembly GCA_963999255.1). Taxonomy (GTDB): domain Archaea; phylum Thermoproteota; class Nitrososphaeria; order Nitrososphaerales; family CALBXV01; genus CALBXV01. The sequence goes on from CAXETO010000070.1 coordinate 2,359, forward strand.
AGTAGCATAAACAGGAGTGGAAGAATTAGGAAGAAAATGAGTCCCCATATTATTTTCAACAATTAATTTAATTTTATGTGTTAGACCAGGTTTTAAACTAGATTTCATAATTAGAATTATATATTAACATTTATTTCAATTTGCTGTTTAAAATATTTTAATTTTCATTAATTATAACTAGAATATCATCATTAGTAATATCTGACCCAGCAGAAAACAGAATTTTATCAACAACACCAGATGTTGGTGAGTCTAATTCAATAGTTGTTTTATCAGTTTCTATAATCAATAACGGCTCATCTTTTTTAACATTATCACCGTTATTTTTTAACCATTCAACAATTTTAGCTTCCTTAACTTGTGGATGTAACATTGGAATTTGAACTTTCAATATTAATAAAAATATATTAATTATATTAATGGATTTCTATTTATATCAATTAGAAAACAGTTTATTCAAGAATTATTTTTTTTTTATTATATTATATACTTCACTTGCATTATATGAACTACGAACAAACGGTCCAGAAGCTACAAATTTGAAACCTAGAGATTCACCAATTTTTTTATACTCGTTAAATTGTTTAGGTGTAACATATTCAACAACTTCAGGATGTTTAAAACTGGGCTGGAGATATTGACCAATGGTTAGAATATCACAATTTACACTTAATAAATCCTTCATTAACGTAATAATTTCAGTTTCTGTTTCACCAAGTCCTACTATAATACCAGATTTAGTAAATATTTCATTATTTAATTTTTTAGCAGTTTTAAGTAAATTTAAAGAATGGAAATAATTAGATTTAGGTTTAACTTTTGAGTGAAGTCTACTAATAGTTTCTATATTATGATTAATAATATCAGGTTTTGATTCAACAACTTGTTTAACACCATTATGATAACCAATAAAATCAGGAATTAATACTTCAATCGTAGTATTTGGATTAGCAATTTTAATATTATTAACAATATTAACAAAATGAGAGGCGCCATTATCTTCAAGATCATCACGGTCAACTGAAGTGATAACAACGTGATTAAGATTAAGTTTTTGAACCATATTTGCAATATTAGAGGGCTCCATTAAATCAGGTGGTTTTGGTTTACCTTTCGCAACAGCACAAAAAGAGCAGTTACGAGTACAAATATCACCAAGAATCATGAATGTAACAGATTTTTTGTTCCAACATTCACCAATATTTGGACATAAAGCTTCTTCACATACTGTATGAAGATTAAAATCATCTAATACTTTTTTAATTTGAGTTATTTTATTTTTATGTTTAACTTTAACTACTAGCCATGGAGGTTTATTCAATAATAGATCACCAGAAATTAAGATTTAGAAGTATTTTGGAAAATTAATTGTAAGAAATCAGAAGCATTAACACCAATTAACATTTTATCGTTAAAAAAAGTATCAATAATTGGTTTTAAAACATCATATTCAAATTTTTTTCCAGTCAATAATCTTTCAAGATCAATCAAACTTTCTTCAGGATATAAAAAGAAGTCGCCAGTATATTTAATTTTAGATATAATATTATTATTTATCTCATAAGTAATTTTTATGAATTTACCATTTTTAATTTTTAAAGAATTTTTCAACGTTGATATAACCACCCTTCACTTGAATATTTTTCACATATTTGCATAGCTAAATTAGATTCTTCTTTAGTTAGAGTTTGGTTTGTAAATTCAACATTAAATAATTCAGAAAAAGTTTTTCTTAGGTTTTGAGAGAAAATATTAAAATCAATATTTTTATTAAGTTCGTCTTTAACTGAAGTTACTCTCTTTTTAACTGATTTAATAAGTTTATACCTAATTTTTTCTGATTCAACATTTAGAAAACTAAACATTTTGTTCACATCAACATCAATTAAAATAGTTCCATGTTGCAATACAACTCCAGCTCTTCGTGTCTGGGCGTTACCAGATATTTTTTTATTATTAACAATAATATCATTAATTGGTTGAAAACAGGCATTAATTCCAATAATCTGTAATGAATTAATAATTGGTTGACATAGATATTTATAACATTCAATTACATTAGAAGGGACATTTGAAGTACGTTCATTTAATATTAGACTATAAGTAATTTCACCATTATAATCATGATAAACAGCCCCACCACCAGTAATTCTTCGAACAATATCAATCTGAGAATCTCTACAAGATTTAATATTTACTTCTTCATTAATACCCTGAAAATACCCAATTGAAATAGCTGATGGATTCCAACGATATAATCTTAAAGTGTTTGGAGATTTGTTTTTAGAATTTAGAATCATTAGCGCCTCATCAATAGCCATATTCATATAACAAGTATTAACAGATAAATCAATAAATCTCCAAGAATCAGAATTAGTCATAACTAATATAATTAGTAAATTAATTTAAATTTTATTCA
>CAXETO010000071.1:0-4737 GCA_963999255.1 uncultured archaeon
TGATTAAAAATTTGATCGAAACAGACTCCGAAAAAACTCATAAATTGTATTTCAATAATCGGTCTTAGACCTAGAATTGCTGCACCACAAGCCGCTCCCACATAAGCAGTTTCACTTATTGGGGTATCAATTATTCTTTTTCTACCAAATTGTTTAGATAAATTAGCTGTCACTCCAAATGATCCGCCAAGTGATTCATCACCTTCAAGATGGGGTAGAGTTGCACCACCAGCTATATCTTCACCCAGTTGAATAATATCAGGGTCACGATCCATTTCTTGAATAAATGCTTCACGTAAAGCATCACGAAAAGACATTTGATTTCTATCAATTTTTTGATTTGAAGATGCGGAATCAGATTTAGTTCTTTCAGTTTGAAAATCAGACATAATTAATTCCCTCCATAATTAGCATATACATCATCCAAAATGCTTTCAGCGTTTGGAGTTGGACTAGTAATTTGAAATTTCCACGCTTCTTCTATTTCAACATCAATTTTTGCATCAATCTTTTCAAGTTCGTTTTTATCCACAATTTTTTCATCAAGAAGAATATTCGTGAATTTAAGTATAGGATCTTTAAGTTTGAAGCTTTGTTTTTCTTCTGAAGTTCGAATTTTATCAGGATCACCAGTAAAATGACCATATATTCGAAAACATTTACAGTCTAGAAGAACAGGACCTTGTCCTAAACGAGATTGTGCGATTGCTTTTTTAGCTGCAGAATATACTTGTAATACATCTGTACCGTCAACAATCTCAGAGTCAATATTAAATCCTTTAGATCTATCAACAAGATTACGGGAAGACATATGATAAGAAATAGGAGTGTTTTCCGCAAATCCGTTATTATCACATACAAAAATTACAGGTAATTTCCATATTGAAGCCAAATTAAGAGATTCAAGAAACGCACCTTGATTAACTGCTCCATCACTAAAGAAAGTAACAGAAACATTATCCATAGATTTATACTGAAAATATAAAGCAGCTCCAACCGTCATTGGAACACCACCAGCAACTATACCATTAGCTCCTAACATTCCAACTTTAGTATCAAATAGATGCATAGATCCACCTTTTCCCTTAGAAGTTCCAGTAATTTTTCCTCCAAGTTCAGCCATCATTTTCTTAACATCAACACCCTTAGCAATTGAATGACCATGACTTCTATGCGTAGTAGTTATCATATCTTCAGGTCTTAAATTAGCACATACACCAACACCAATAGCTTCTTGACCAGCATATAAATGAAGAAAACCAGGCAGATTACCAGCAAGAAATTCTTTATTAGCTCTTTCTTCAAACACTCGTATTTTAACCATTTTTTCATAGATCCACAACAATTTTTCAACAGTTATATCATATTTATCTAATATTTTCAAATCATATTAAATAAGAACATAATGAAATTAAAGTTTATTGGATAATTTATTATTCAAATTAATTTTTGAATTACAAGAGATATTACGCGTTTTTGATAGAGAGTTATACAATAGACCAGAAATACGCAAATTTACAGAATTAAATTTTCCCATAATTAATTTACCATTCAGTAAATAGTAAAATAATACTATTAGACCTAATTCTGCAGAATATATTTTATTTTTATAAATAATATGAAATGATTGATAGATTGTTCTTTTTGAGAAAATGTGTAAAGTAATTTTTAGAAATAGCATTTTCTATAGAATAATTAATAATTTTTTTTCTAAAATCAAATAAATTAACAATTTTCTTAGATATTCTACATATTGTACAATTAACATCAAATATTAAGATAATATTCATCATAAATACACGTTATTTACCTTTAAAATAAGGAATAATAGATTTAGAGGTGCATTCTAAAGTAGTTTGTATATTATCTTTAGGAGTAAAAAATGAGAAATGTTTTACACCTGCTTTAACATATCCTTCAAGCTGATCAATTACCGCATCAGAATCTCCAGCTACAACTAGAGCTTTACCTAACCATTTTTCAGGCTCCCATGGAATTTGTAAAGTGTGGTCTACAAGATGTTGGAGATTAAGATCAGAACATGTCCATTTGAGCAAACCTAGTTCTTCTTTACTATATTGATTTAAATTTAGGTCATTAAGTACTTGAGGCCATAAAGACGCAACAGCGCGAGTTAAAAATGAGGCGTCTTCAACAGCTTTATCATTATCTTTTCCTACTACTGCAATTAATTCAAGAATTGGTTCTATTTTAGAAGGATCTCGACCAAATTTTTTAGCTTTTTCGCGAATAAATTTTAAACTATCTTCAAATTTTTGTTTAGTTAAAAGAAATGGATACCAACCATCAGCCAATTTAGCTGTAACTTCTAAAGCTCTTGGTCCATGTGAACCAATATAAATTGGTGGATGTGGTTTTTGAATAGGTTTAGTTGGAAGAATTGCATCTTTTAGTTTAAAAAATTCTCCATTAAAATCAACAGATTTCTCAGTCCAAAGTTTTTTCATTACCATAATTGTTTCTTCAAGTTTTGATACAGGTTTATTCCAATTTACACCATATGGAACTAAATTCATAGCTTCACCTGGACCAATACCAAATTTTAATCTTCCTTTAGAAATGTAATCAATAGTAACTGCACCATGAGCCATAGTTGAAGGATGACGTCTATGTGGATCTGTTACACCAAAACAAAGTTCAATTTTTTTAGTAATAGCAGCTAAAGCAGACATAGTAGTCCATAATTCTAAATGTTCCACAGGCGCCCAATCTGCAGGATGATCAGCCATCCAAACTGAGTCAAAACCATTTTCTTCAGCGTATTTAACTGTTTTTACAGCATCTTCCCAAGAATACCAAGGAAAATATGTTCCAAATTTAAGTTCATTATTCATATATAATATAAATGACGTGTAAGTTTCTAAAATATGTTTTTAACAACAATATTATTCGTCTTTTCCATCGTAAAAACCACTACAGATTTTAGGGAATTGGTCTTTAAATTCATATGATGCAGAGCCCCAGATTTCTTCTATTAAAATACGAGATTCTTCATCAAAATAAGTCATAGGACATAAACGCTCACCCAAACGCTCACCCATTTTTTTTCCAAATTCCCAGTGAATAACATCGAGTGTAAATCCTGAATCATATTTTAAACGCATTGGATAACCTAGAAAATCATGTTTTTCCACTTGAGACCCTACTTCTAGATTATCATCATATTGACCAAGATGGTTGTATAAAGTATAGTATTCACCATCAAATTCTTCATGATATATTATTATCTTCCATTTCCATTGTTCATCATAACTGATTTCTGCAATTACACCTTTAGCTGAAGCGTAAATTTTTGATGGTTCAACAACACTCTCCCATTGATAATCTATACCTGGATGTCCACCATATGCTGCATCATGATTTAATGTTTCACCCATTGGTTCTAATCTAGTAGGCAAATGTTCAGAATCAATTGGCAGAGCAATTGTTATTCTTTCGAGATCATTTTTAACAGGTTCATTAATAATAGTTGAAGTTTGTGGTGAAGCTTTAGTAGATGTTGTGAGAGTAGCTGTTTCAGTTTCTTCAGATTCTAATATAGATATAGTAGAAGTATCATCATTAAGAAATAAATTTGCAACCATTACTATAGGCAAAATAACAAATACGAATACAACAACAATTTGAATTAAACGCAATAAAAATAATTAGGAATACTAATTTTTAAATTTAAAGGCTATAAATTAAAATATATTAATTCTTATCACTATCTTACATAGATATATGAATCAATGAATTGTGGATTATATTCACAAGCAGAATCTTCTTGATATTCAATACTTAATCGTAAATCATCAATCATTTGAATTAATATAATTCCTTTCAGTAAATCTGATGAATAGTAAGAAATATTGGGTCGATCCCGTAAATTTTCATAACAATATATATTACCATCTGGCGTCACGTCTTCAAAGGCTCGGTTAATCAACCCATAATTCTTGGCGTCAAAATACCATCCATCTGGATCAATAAATTGACCTCCAGGGGCGATGGCTGAAACTAGTGGATACGCATTATCAATTGCAAGTGTTAAAGCATATCTATTGTCACTTTCTGAATATGGATAGTTTTCAATCCACCAGAGACCCTGCGCAGTGCCATATATATCATGGACGTGTGTACCACAAACAGGTTCCACTGTTCTTCTTATAAGTTGACCAACTTCAAGACCACCAAATTTCGCTTCTTGTGCTTTTCTAACATCTTCTGTAAAGAAGTTTAAAGGACATACAATATCCGTATAATAATTCACTCTATCAGGATTAACATATTCTGAGGGTGATGCTTTAGCATCTACACCTGTAACATCTAAACCGCCAGATACAGGTTTCATTATATTAGCTAACATAGGTCCACCTACAGTAGCAATTTTTGTGCCCGCAGGAATATCTACAGATATAGAGTAAGAACATAGTTTGAAACTTTCTACCCATTTCACTTCAATGATATCATAACTAACGCATAAATCAGGTTCAATATTATTCATAGTATCAAAGATTTTTGGGATAACGGTAGTCAGATGTGCTAATGAAACTTTTTCAGTGTTACATGATGCGAATTTCAGCCCATAATCTCTAATTTGAAATATTCCATCAATCCAGAAATCTCCATATGTAATTGACATAACACGAATATTACCTGGGGCATAGATATTTGTTAATGGAGGTGGTTGACCATCCTGTGTATGAATGTAGAGATGATCAACAGGCACGGTAT
>CAXETO010000072.1:0-4624 GCA_963999255.1 uncultured archaeon
TTGTAATTCTTTTATATGAAAATCATTTAACGCTACTCCTGCTATAAATAATGGTCCAATTATACATCCTCTACCTGCTTCATCAATTCCTGCATTTATATTCATTTATTACACTCTTTAATAATAATTTCAGTTATTTCATCTGGTAATGTATCACGATTTTCAATTGTCACTTCAATAACATTGCTCACAGACTTTCTAAATTGATCTAATACTTTGTCATGTATAAAAAAATCTATTACTCCAATTACTGGTTTTGGTATTGATATTAAATTATAAATATATTCTTTTATAGAACTACTACATAATTCCATTTTACTAATTTTATCTAAAATAAAAACATCCGATACTGAAATTGCCGGATATAATTTATTTTTACAAAATTCAGATAATTCATTAATAGAGACTCGTACCTGATCTATTTTAGGACCTATATTGAAATTATTTGAAGCGTAATAAACTTGATTTAATGTTGTTAGATCTGTTATCTCAAAACCAAATTCATTTTTATGTAATTTTTTTGGTTTTGTAATAAAACCTCCCACACTATATTCTCTAGATCTAAGATTATTAATTATTTTTTTTAATATTGTACTTTTTCCTATTTTAGATTCGCCTAAAATTAGTAAACATTGATTTTTTGAATTCATTTAATCTTATTTTCTATTATGTTTAAGATATTTAAATTGTTTAATTTATATGTTCATATTATTATAAAATTATTATATTCGTTATTTATTATTAATATTATTTGAATGAATAATAATATGGAAAAAATTATGGAAGGAAAAACCCAATTATTTATACCTAAAGATAATATCATAAATCATCATCCTCAAAAATTTCCTGCGTTTTTTAACCCATTAGCGAGATTTAATCGCAATATTTCAATTGGAATTTATAAAGCATTTACTCAAATCAATGATAATGTACTTACATTTGCTGATTGTTTATCTGGAGTCGGATCTAGAGGATTAAGAGTTGCTGTAGAAATACCGAAAATTGAAACAGTATATATGAATGATTTTAATAAATTAGCAATTGATTTAGCTTGTAAGTCTTCTAAAATTAATAATGTAAATAATAAATGTAAATTTAGTTTACAAGAAGTTGAACAGTTCCTAATTTCTCATTCGTCTTCAGAAACAAAATTTAACATATTGGATTTAGACCCTTTTGGTTCTCCAAGCCGTTATATAGATATTGCGTTAAGATCATTACAAAATAATGGTTTACTGTCTATAACTGCTACAGATACTGCTGTGTTATGTGGTATCTATCCTACTGTATCTAAAAGGAAATATGGTGGTAAATCATTAAAAACTGAATATTGTCATGAATTAGCTGTTAGATTACTCGTTGGTTCAATAGCTTCTGCGGCGGCAAAATTGGATATAGGAATATATCCATTATTCTCACATTTCAATAAACATTACGTTCGAACATATGTAAATATTAAATTTGGAATAAAACACGCTAATCAAACTTTACTCAAATTAGGTTATATAAATCATTGTTCTACATGTGGTCATAGATTAATAAATATAAACTCTATTATTAATTGTGAATATTGTAATATTAACATGAATTATTCTGGACCTTTATGGGTTGGAGAATTAAGTGATAAAAAAATAATCAAACAAGCCGTACAAAATTTTGAAGAATGGGAAATGCACGATTGTGTTAAATTAATGATTATGGGGTTAGATGAGTGTATTGATGAACCTACATATTTCGTAGTTCATGATATAACGCATAAACTTAAAGTTATTTGTCCGCCTTTAGATAAAATAATTGATAATCTACGAGGTAATGGATATCAAGCATCACGGACTATATTTAATCCAAATGGAATTAAAACAAATTGTACAATTCAAGAATTTAAGAAAGTAATAAAAGCTCTATCTATTTAGTTTTCTCTACTTCTATCATCTTCAAATATTCTATGACTTTGCTATTATAATTTAAACATACTAAATATAATTCACTGCTACTTGATCGACTTGCTTGCGGTTTTACAATTTCCACTTTTTTGAATCCAGTTTTAAGTCTTGATATTAATTTCTCCACTTCTACTCCAGTAAATACTTTTAATATAGCTGTTCCATGATTTCTCATTATCTGTGGGAAGAATGATATTATTCTTTTGGTTAAATCAATTTGTTTAAAATGATCTAAATCCCATATTCCACTAATATTTTGTGATATATCTGATAAAATTATGTCTGCCTTTTTTGGTAAATAATTTGTTATTGTATTATGAATTTCTGGGTCATATATGTCTGAAATTAAGCTCTTAACATTTTTATTATCATACTTAATCTCTCTCTGATCAACACCTAATACAAATCCACTAGATCCAACATAATCTGAAGCTACTTGTATCCAACCTCCTGGCGCGCTTCCAAAATCCACTACTATGTCTCCATTGTTAAGTATTTTGTATTTCTGATTTAATTGAATTAATTTATAAGCTGCACGACTAATATATCCTTGTTTCTTAGCTTTTTTTCTATAAAAATCTCTTTTGGCGTCACTCAGTTTCATAATAATTGTTAGATTTATAAAATATTAAATATTATTATCATAATTCTTAATGTCTTCTAAAACCCAATTTGATAATAAATTACAATATTTTGGAGATATTTCTCCCTCATTACTACATCTATTTTCTAGTGGACATGTTATACAGGGTGATTGAACAATTGAATTCATTGATAATGGGATTTTTAATGGATAAAGTTTGTATGTCCATCTTCCATTCTCAACTATCTTCTCTCTTCTTATTAAAGAACGTTTTTCTAGTCTTATCGATAATCTTGATCCGTCTCTACTGTTTAATTTCAATTTTCTCCATACACTACTTTGTAGTACACCCTGATCTTCTGCTTCTACTACAATTTTATATATACTAGATATGCTACTATCTTCTGAAATAGTAATTGTTTGTTTAGCTCTTGTTTTAGCCTTCATGTTTTCTATATTGCTTTTATTTGACTGATCTTCTTCTTTATTAACAGCTTCTTTTACCTTTACCATTTCATTCCCTATGTAAATATATTATTAATTGTTGTAATGTATATCAACATTATTGATTATGTTATATAATATGTCTAAACGTTTGCTAATAAATCATGTGTTATTGTAAAATTCTGTATAATCTCTTTACATCTATTTCTTACTGTTACTTCTGTAACTTCTGCATAATCAGATATATCTTTTTGAGGAATTGTTTGACTTGTTAAAACTACGGCTATATATAAATAAGCAGCAGCTAATCCTGCTGGTGTTTTACCACTTGAAAATTTTGAATCTGAAATCTCTGAAGATAATTTTAATGCTAATCTCTCAACATATGGTTTAAATTTTCCTTTGTTAGAAATTTTAGAAATATATTTGTTTATTGATGGATGTGGTATATAAGATTCATCTGTTTCTCTTAGTATTAATCTAAAATATTTACTTACTTGTTTTTTTTCAATTCCGGCAGCTTTTGCAATTTCAGTAATAGTTCTACTTATTCCACATTTTCTACATGCTAAATATATTGACGCGGAAGTCATACCTAATATAGATTTATTTTTTCCAAATTTCTGTTTTAATGTATTTCGATATATATGTGCTGAAGTTTCAGTAATATTTCTAGGTAAATCTAGATTATTACACACTTCAGTTATTTTTGTTAAAACATTAGATAATCCTCGTTCTCCAGGATTACTAGTTCTTAACCGTGTTTGCCATTTCTTAATTCTATTATAACTTGAGTCTACATATTTTCCTGTGGAAGGTCTTGGACCTATTTCAGTAGATAAACCATAATCATGTAATGTTTGTGTTCTTGGAGATCCTACTCTAACTTTTTTTTCTTTATCCTCTAAATTTAATGCTTTCCACTCTGGACCAATATCTACAGTGTTGTCTTCTAATACAAAACCACATGTAGAACATACTAGTTCGCCCTTATCATAGTCTCCAATTAATCTACCATTACATGTTGGACAATTATTATATAATATGATATTATTCTCAGGTTTTTCTAACATATTATTCATCCTGGAAGTATACCTTTTTAGATATAAATTGATCTGCTTTATCACTCATTTGTGTTGCAGTAACATATGGATCTTTAACTGGACCTATAGTTTCCACAATCTTGAATAATTCTTCTCCTAATCTGTTAGTTAATATTGTTCCTTTTTTAAAACTTGCATTAGTCTTAATAATAAATTTGCCGCTTTTGGCTCTATGCTGCACAAGTCCTACAGATACTCTCAATATATGATAGTGATACTAAACTGTCTATTAAATATATCTAAGTTAATATAACCATAGACAACATAATAAATGTAATTAATGATAGTAAAATATCTCTAATTGGTATTTTTTTTATTTAATACCTTAATTATTTCTATTTTTATCTTTACTTTTAATTAATGACATAGTAGATGCTAATTCAGATACTGTTTTACTCTTTATTTTCTTTTTTTTAATTGAAATATATCCTGATTTTACTAAACTTCTCTTTGGATAAGTAGCATCTTTATATTCAAAAGTTAAATTCAGTCTCTTAGCCGCTTTTGATAATAACTCCTCAGTTGGATTTTTAATAGATTTATTTAGAGGC
>CAXETO010000073.1:0-4597 GCA_963999255.1 uncultured archaeon
GGCTTTATTTTATTAAATACTGATAATGAAAGTGATTTTTTTAAAAAAATAGAAGAAAGTTCTCCTCAAATTATTGTGTTTGATTTAGATTGGAAATCAGATGAAGTGATTAAGATAATTCAAGGTTTAAATAAGGAGAGGTATATTCTAACTGCATTTTACGCTCATGTAAATCATGATCTGTTATTACTTGCTAAGAATGCTGGCTGTCACTATGTTTTTACTAGACGTGAATTTATTGATAACTTTGATAGATTGTTAGCTAATAAATTCTCTAAATCTTAAAATATTATGAATATTATTGTTTTATTGTTAATTTGAATAAATCTGTTTCAATAGTTATTATATTTATAATTATTTCTTCATCTGTTTTACCATTTTTATATTATGAAAACAAATTTAATTCTTTAATTTATAATCTTGAAAATTCTCAAAATAATTATTCTAATACTTCTGATTTATCAAATTTCACAAATACTCTTAATTCTTTAAAAATTGATCTCAATATTCTTAATTCTGAAAAACAACAAATTGAAAAGCTTCTTTCTGAATCTAATGCTCAAATTACTGAAATTGAAAATGAAAATCAAGAATTAAATTCACAATATAATCTTCTTCTTTCTTCTTATTCTGAAATTCAGTCTAATTATCTATCTCTTAAATCTGATTATGATTCTATTAAAAATAATTATGTGGATCTTAAGAATAAATTAGAATCTAATAATATTAATTCAACTGAAAAATTATATGACAATTCGTCTGTTGATCTTTCTAATATCTATGATAATGCTATGAATAGTGTTGTTACAATATTTGTATATGATGGTAGTGATTTTCAAGGTAATGCATCTGGATTTGTATATGACCTTGAAGGTCATATACTCACCAATTATCATGTTATAGGTAGTGGGTCTTCAAAATATGTTCTAGTATTTGCTAATGAAATTCTAAGAAATGCTACTTTTGTTGGTTCTGATGTTCTAAGTGATATTGGAGTTCTTAAAGTTGATCTCCCTGATTCTGTTAAACCATTGAATCTAGCTGATTCATCAAAATTACTGGTAGGTGAACCGGTTTATGCTTTTGGTTCACCATTTGCTTTTCCAGGTACCTTTACTTCTGGTATTATTAGTCAGGTAAATCAAACTGCTGGTTACGGTCATATTTTTTATATTCAAACTGATGCGGCTGTAAATCCTGGTAATTCTGGTGGACCATTAATAAATTCTCATGGTGATGTTATTGGTATGAATACATGGGGTATGATTTCAGGAAATGATGATAGTAATGTCGGAGTTAATTTTGCTATACCATCTAATGTTCTTAAGATTGTAGTTCCAAATTTGATTGAAAATGGAGTTTATTATTGGCCGTTTGTAGGATTTAATGGATTTTTTGTTAGTGAGTTAGAAAAAGAATCGTTTTTAGAATCCGAATTTTATAAAGACACTGGTTGGACTGTTACTGTTGTTGTTCCTGATACTGCTGCAGAAAAATATGGTTTACAAATTAATGATATAATTTTAGCGATAGATGATTATGATATAAATCGATCTCATGATTTGACTTATATTCTTAATTTATATCACTCACCTGGTGATACAATCACATTTGAAATACTTAGAAATGGTGATGTAATATATCTTGATTTTATTCTAGGAACTCGTTGATATTTTAAATATTATTTACTATTGATAAATTATGTTTTATTTTTAAAAAAAGTTAATATTATATTGTAACCTAATTTATATGATATTTCACTTTGTCTAATTCACATAATCGTAAAATTGTTTATCCATATATACCAAATTCTGTTCCAGAAATTAAATCACAGATGTTGAAAGAGATTAACGTTAAAAATATTATGGATTTATATGAAGAAATACCTGAAGCTCTTAAATATAAAGGAAAGATGAATCTACCTGAACCAATTCTTGATGAATATTCTCTCAAAAAACATGTTGAAACTATTCTAAAAAAGAATAAAAATTGTAATGATTCAATTAGTTTTCTTGGTGGTGGTTGTTCTCAACATTTTGTTCCTGCAGTATGTGATGAAATTAACGGTCGTGGTGAATTTCTAACAGCATATGTCGGTGAATCATATTCTGATCACGGAAAGTGGCAAGCTTTTTTTGAATATTGTAGTCTAATGGCTGAATTACTAGATATGGATATTCTTAGCGCGCCTCTATATGATGGTGCGCAAGCTGCTGCAACATCAATTCGTATGGCTTCACGTATAAATAATCGTAAAAATGTTATTTTACCTATAACTATTAATCCTGAAATAAAATTAATGATTGAAAATTATATTCAACCTGATTTATCAATTTCTTATGTTGATTTTGATAAATCTACTGGTCAAATTGATTTTAATGATCTTAATAATAAAATTTCAAATAAAACAAGTTCAATATTTATAGAAAATCCTTCTTATCTTGGATTTTTTGAATCGCAAGTAGAAGAAATCGCTAAAATTGCTTTAGATAATGGTTCTGAATTTATCACGTATGTGGACCCAATTTCTTTAGGTGTTATTTCTCCTCCTTCTCAATATGGTTCTACTATAACTTGTGGTGACGCTCAAACTCTTGGTATGCATATGAATGGCGGTGGAGGACAAATCGGATTTATTGCTACTAATGATAATATGAAATATACTGGTGAATTCAAAGATTTAATGTTTGGTATAACTGATACTAATGAAAAAGATGAATATGGTTTTAGTCATATATTATTTGAAAGAACATCTTATGGATCTAGAGAACAGGGTAAAGAATATACTGGAACTTCTCAAGGTCTATGGGCTATTACTGCAGGTGTTTATCTATCTCTGTTAGGTCCTCAAGGTATTAAAGAAGTTGGTCAAACAATTATGCAAATATCCAAATACGCTGCAACACGTTTTTCTCAACTTAAAAATGTTGAAATTAAATTTAACTCGCCATTTTTCAAAGAATTTGTAATAAACTTTGATAAAACTGGTAAAAAAGCTGATGAAATCCTTAATGCTCTTGTTAAAAAAAACATCTTTCTTGGTATTAATATTAGTAAACAATTTCCTGAACTTAATGAAAGTATACTTTGTTGTGTAACTGAATTACGTACAAAAGAAGAAATTGATACTACTGCCAAAATTATTGAGGAGTTGATTTAAAATGGGTAGAAATAAAAAAAATTTACTTAGAGATTTTCATCAAGCAAAATGGGATGAACAAATAATTTTTGAAATGCATACTCCTGGTGAAAGAGGTATATTTGTTCCACAAGTTGAATCTTCTGTTAAGTCTCAAGTAGGTGATGAATTATCTGATATACCTAAAGTTCTACGTAGAGATAAACCTCCTGCATTACCTGAAATTAACCAGTTTCGTGTATTGAGACACTTCTTCCATTTATCCCAAGAAACTCTAGGAACTGATGTTACAATTGATATAAGTCAAGGAACATGTACTATGAAATATAGTCCTAAAGTACAAGAACATATTGCTACTAGAAATCCTGGAGTAACTGAAATTCATCCTCTACAAAACGAAAATACTATTCAAGGATTACTAGAAATAACATATAAACTTGAGATGTTTTTTAAAGAAATATCTGGAATGGATTTCTTCACATTCCAACCTTCTGGTGGTGCACAAGGAGTTTATACTAGTGCTACTATGATAAGAAAATTCCATCAACATAATAATAATGGTCATAAAAACGAAATTATTACTACTGTTTTTTCTCACCCATGTGATGCAGCTGCTCCTGCTACTGCTGGATATAAAGTAATTACTTTGATGCCTGATGAAAATGGTTATCCAAGTCTTGAAGCTCTTAATTCTGTTCTCTCTGATAAAACCGCTGCCATATTTATTACAAATCCTGAAGATACAGGACTTTATAATCCTAAAATTAGGGAATTTGTTAAAACTGCACATTCATATGGTGCCATTTGTCATTATGATCAAGCAAATGCTAATGGTTTGTTAGGTATTACTAGGGCTAAAGAAGCTGGTTTTGATATTTGTCAATTTAACTTACATAAAACATTTTCAATTCCACATGGTTGTATGGGTGGATCTGTTGGAGCTGTTGGGTTTACAAAACAACTTTTTGATTTCATGCCTATACCTCATGTTGAATTTGTTAATAATAAATATGTATTAAATTATAATATCAAAAATAGTATTGGCAAAATTAGAAGCTTTCTAGGTAATCCTCAAGGATATATACGATCATACTTGTGGATTATGCAACTTGGAGAACAAGGATTAAAAGAGGCGGCTCAATGTGCAGTTCTAAATAATAATTATATGGCCAAAAAATTAAGTGAAATCCCCGGAGTTACAATACAATATTCAAAAGGTGAAAAAAGATTAGAACAAGTAAGATATAGCTGGAATAAACTCAAACAAGATACTGGTGTTGATACTACTGATGTTATGAGAAGAATGGTTGATTATGGTTTACAGAGTTATTGGACAAGTCATCATCCATGGATTGTCCCTGAACCATTTACTCTTGAACCTTGTGAATCATATTCCAAAGATGATATAGATGAATATGTAGCTATATTGAGTAAAATCTCTGAAGAAGCTTATAATGA
>CAXETO010000074.1:0-4566 GCA_963999255.1 uncultured archaeon
GGAAATATTAAAATTGAATATTATGGAATTCCTAACGCAAAAATAGTTTCTGATGATATTAACGTTTTTATAAAATAATTCGTTTTTTATATTCTTCATAATATATTAATTTAATTAATCATAATTATATATCTGATTTAATATATTCGTATATACAATTTATCTAATATCACATGTGTTTTTAGTTGCTAACGAGTTAGATGAAATAGATAATCCTATCCAAAGTAATAAAAGACTGAAAATATAGAAAAATGTTGTACTAATTAATCCACTGATTATTGTTGTTGCTAAAGGAAAAATCCATGGTGAAATATATGTTGAAAGAATAATTATAAGCGGTGGTGCTATACAAACTGGGCATGCTACTAATAGTCCTGAAAAAGCTCCTGTTAATCCAACTCCAATATTACTTTTTGAAAACATTCCTATTTTCATGGAAGTAATTATTATGGTTGAATTAATCCATATAATTAATGATAATGTTATTAAAACTGCTATTTGATATATTGGAATAATCACTCCAATATTTGAAAAAGGAAAAAAAATTAAAATCGGTGCAAAACCTGGTATACCTTCATTAATAGTTTTTAGAACTGGTCCCATATTTGCTTTAACTATTAAACCTTCACTCCACATATATATTATTGAATATATCAAAGCTAAAAAAAAACCTAATAGATTTATTTTTTTATAGCTCATCACTGTTCTTATAACTTTATATGAAGGATAAAAAAATCTTCTTAATCCTGTTCTTTGTTGAGTTAATTTTTGTCTAGTTGAAGAATAAAATATTATTCTTATTATTAGATGTGTTGTGATGATTAAAGATGAACTCATAAATATTATTATTAAAACCATTAATTCCAGTGGTGCATATATAATATGTAATTTTTGGGTGTATATCATATATGCATCTAAAAATAATATACAAAATATGCTAATTATTGTTAAACGTTTAATCAATTTAATATCATTTTGATTATTTATTTTCTTATAAAAGATTTTGTATATCTCTTATAACTTCTTCAGTGTCCAGTAGTCCTACATACATAACTTTCACCTGTCCATTATTATCTATTAAATATGTTTTATAACTGTGATATACAACTATGTCGTTTTCATCTTGTTTTTTTTCTCTGAATACGTCATATTTATCCCAAACTATTTTAATTTCTTGTATATTTTTTGATGTTAGAAAAAACCATCTACCTTTATATGCTTCAGTATAATGTTTAATTCTATCTGGTGTATCTATCTCTGGATCAGTGGTTATAAATATAAGTTCAACCTCTTTTCCTATAAATTGATCTAACTCTTGTTGTATAATATAATATTGATTTGTAAGTAAAGGACATATATCAGGGCAGCTAGTGTAAATAAAACCAACTAGTCTTATTTTACCATGTAAATCATTTAAACTAATAGATTTTCCTGAGCCATCTATAAGATTAAAATTATATGCTGTATATGGTTCTATAATTTTTTCTCTATAATTTATACGTTTACCTGCAACTTCAAGATTTTCAACTGCTGGATTATTATGATTATATTCCTTATTTTGTTTATTTAATAAATTATTGTTCTCATTTGTCTGATAATAAAACGCTAAATATATTATTATAAAACTTAAAATAATTAAAACGCTTAAATATTTTAATTTATATATTTCTTTTTTTGTCATATGTATTATATTTATTAATATTGATTTTTATCTCTTTAACTTAATTTATTAGGTTAAATTTTACTATTATTATAATCTAAAAAATACCTAAGTTATTAGGCATATACGTTATATTATAATAAACCATGTGTTTATTATTGCCTACAAGTACTTTTAACCCTATTATGAATTTATTTAATCTGTATCTTCTTCTCGGTATGATTATTTCTTCTATTGTTATTATCAGTTTAATATTTGTTATAATAAAATATAGGTATAAATCTGGAGATAAAGATCCTACTGATACACCTTCTTTAACTCAATTTCCTAAAGAACGTGGAACTGCTAAACTCCCTATATTTACTGTATTACTCTTTAGTATTATTTTAATTGTTCTTGCTATTCAAACCATATCTGTTCTAGATCTTTTACATCATCCACCTGATGATCCTGATTCCTTAGATATATCTGTTAAAGGTTATCAATGGGGTTGGAATTTTGAATATCCTAATGGTCATAATGCTAATGAAATATTAAGAATTCCTATGGGTAAAACTATTAATCTTTCTATTACAAGTTCTGATGTATTTCACAATTTTGGTATTTATGAATATCGAATGAAAATGGACGCCATACCTGGAAAAACTAATCATTTATGGTTTATGGCTGAAGAATTAGGCGAATATGAAATTATATGTTTTGAACTTTGTGGTTCAGGTCATACTTATATGCGTGGAACTTTAAAAGTTATGGATCCCGATGAGTTTGAAACTTGGTATAATAGCCAATAAATCTATTGATGAATATCTTGTCTGAAAATAATCATAAAATGCCACCAACTTTCGCTATTAGTCGTTGGTTGTTCACTACAAATCACAAAGATATTGGTATTTTATACATTCTAACGTCATTATATTTCTTTGTTGCAGGTGGATCGCTTGCATTACTTATTAGATTACAACTTTTCTTCCCTAATTCTAATATTATAGGAGTTGGTGCTTTTAATCAAATAGTAACTACTCATGGTTTATTGATGGTCTTATGGTTTCTTTCTCCTTTAGCGTTTGGGTTTGCTAATTATTTTGTTCCAATACAAATTGGAGCAAAAGATATGGCGTTTCCAAGACTTAATGCAATGAGTTATTGGTTTTTTCTTTTTAGTGGGATAACCGTTGCGTTAAGTTTCTTTATTGGTGGAGCACCTGATGGCGGTTGGACTTTTTATGCACCTCTTTCAACAGCAAAATATAGTCCTTCTTTTGGTCTGAATATTGCTGCAGTAGGATTATTGATGCTTATCGCCTCAGTAACTATGGGTACAGTAAACTTTATTGTTACAATTCTAAAAATGCGAGCACCTGGAATGAAATTTAAAAATATACCGATGTTTACTTGGAGTATACTTCTTACTGTTTGTATGATGCTTTATGCTTTTCCAGCTGTTCTAGCTGGTGTATTTGTACTTTTTACTGATAGAGCTTTCGGTACAATATTTCTATCTTCTACTGAAGGCGGTGCTTTATTATGGGATCATATATTTTGGTTCTTCGGTCATCCTGAAGTATATATAGTATTATTTCCAGGTATTGGTGTTGTATCCGAAATTCTTCCAGTGTTTTCACGTAAATCTCTCTTTGGTAAAAAATATGTTGTTATCTCATTAATATTAGGGGCTGTCTTAAGCTTTTTAGTTTGGGGTCATCATATGTATGTTACTGGATTGAATCCTATTATAGCTAAATTATTCACTTTAACAACTGAATTAATTTCTTTACCTTTTGCTGTAATCTTCTTCTGTTTTTTGGCTACATTGATAGGTGGAAAAATTAAATTAAAAACGCCTATGTTGTTTGCATTAAGCGCTGTTGTTCTATTTGTATATGGCGGTACAACGGGAATATTTTTATCATCAGTAGCTATTGATCATACCTTAAGAGGTACATATTGGGTAGTCGCGCATTTTCACTATACTTTACTTGGTGGAAGTGGCATTGCGTTAATTGGTGGTTTATATTACTGGTATCCAAAAATTACTGGTTATATGTATAATGAAATGTTAGGAAAAATTCATTTTATACTTGCTTTTGTTGGATTTAATTTAACTTTTATTCCAATGTTTATTAATTATCAAATGCCTAGAAGAATCTCAACATATGATATTGGTTCTGGTTGGGCTACTACTAATTTCCTATCAAGTGTGGGGGGAATAATATTTGGTCTATCGTTTTTATTAATGTTTTATAATATGTATTCCTCATTGAAAAATGGTAAAGTAGCTGGTGATGATCCTTGGAATGCTAGCACGCTTGAATGGAGTGTATCTTCTCCACCTCCTTCTCATAACTTTAACTCTAAACCCGTATATGAAAAAGAAATGTTGAAATTCTCAGATAATACTGAAACTAATAATCTTCATAATATTTCTCATATTAGTTATTGGCCTATATTGATTTCATTAAGCACTGCTTTATTTTTACTAGGATTCCTTCTATCCTTGTTAACTGTTACTGGAAAAATGGTTCTAGTATTTGGTGTAGGGTTGGGTATAATTTCAATCTATTTATATGCAAGAGAAAAATTTATAGTTGATCATGAAAATAGTGAATCTTGGCCTTTTGAAAAAGTTAATAATACTAAATTAGGAATTTGGGTGTTTATTTCTTCAGAAGTTATATTTTTTGGTTCTATAGTAATGGCCTACATGTTTATAAGACTTAATTCAGCTATTTGGCCAACGCCTGGTGAAATTTTAAGTGTGATGCATGGTGCTGTTAATACTTTTATTCTATTAACAAGTAGTTTCACTGCTATAATTGCTCTAGTAGGTGCTCAAAAAAAGAGTTATAGAACTTTACTATCTGGTTTATTAATCACATTCATTCTAGGTATAATATTTATATTTAATA
>CAXETO010000075.1:0-4491 GCA_963999255.1 uncultured archaeon
TCAATCTGATAAAGAATTTTATGTTCAATTAGATAATATTATTATTTCCTCAGGTAAGATTAATGAAGATGGTGGTTTTGAAACTAAGTTGTTTATTCCAGTTTCTGGGGCAGGTTCTCATAGTATTAATGTGTTTGATACTTACGGTAATTCTGCTTTAGCTTCATTTGATGTTGATTTTGGTTTTGATACTCTTCAAGATATATTGATCTCCTCTGAATCTCAAGCTGCTGTTGATATGACTATTTCTAGTTTTGATTCTTTAATACTATTATTATTTGTTCTAATATTAATTATAATGTCAGTTTTGATATATTTTTTAAAAAAAAATCGTAATTGATGTTTATGGATAGTAAATATAAGATTTCTATAATTGGTGATTCAAAAATAGTTAATAAAGAAGAATTTTTTATAGCTGAAAAACTTGGTGAGGCTTTAATTTCTAATGGTTATCGAATTGTTTGTGGTGGACTTGGTGGAGTAATGGAAGCTGTATGTAAAGGTGGTAGAGAATCAAAAAAGCATGTTGATGGTGATATTATTGGAATTATTCCTGGTTATAATCCTGGTGATGCAAATCAATATGTGGATATAGTTATTGCTACTGGTTTAGATCAAGTTAGAAATCTTGTTATTAGTAATAGTGACGCGGTAGTTGCAGTTGGTGGTGGTGCTGGTACATTGACTGAAATTGGTTTCGCTTGGTCACTTAAAAGATTGTTAATAACTTATAAAATAAAGGGGTGGAGTGGTAAGGTTGCAGACACTAAAATTGATTATAGAGATCGGTACCCTGATATTTCTGAGGATAAAGTATTTGGTGTTTCTAGTGAATCTGAAGTGATAGAAATTTTGGATTCTATGTTGCCTAAATATGATAAAAGATTTACTAGGCTTTAATACTAATAATTAAAAAATATTTTTTACATATTTATATAACCTGTTCCTAAAAAAATATATGTATAAGTTTGCGCATATGGCTGATATTCATATTGGTGCGCATTCTAATGAATTTCTAAAAGAACTTGAAATAAAGTCGTTTAATAAAGCGTTAGATAAATGTGTGGAACTTCAAGTGGATTTTATATTAATTTCAGGAGATTTTTTTCATGTGGGAATACCTGATCTAGATATAGTACATAAAATTGTAAAAAAAATGATGGAATTAAAAAAATTAAAAATTCCAATATATGTGATTTATGGTAGTCATGATTATAATCCTAGTAGTAAATCAGTTATTGATATTTTAGAAGTTTCTAACGTTGTAAAAAATATATCTGATTTAAAAGAAAAAAATGATGTTATTGAACTTAAGTTTATTGTTGATCCTAAAACTGGAGCTAAAATTACTGGTATTCCTGCTAAAAAAATGGGACTAGAACGAACTGATTATGAGAAATTAGATAAGAAAAATTTGACTAATGAACAAGGATTTAAAATTTTTATGTTTCATACTGGAATTGAAGAATTTACATCTCCAAATATTCCTGTTGAATATACTACTTCGTTATCTAATTTTCCTAGAGGATTTAATTATTATGCAGGTGGTCATATACATCAAAGAAAAACTTATGTAAAAGATGGGTATGGTCCTATAGTCTATCCTGGAACGCTGATTACTGGTTATACAAAAACTGAAATTGTTAATACTATTAAAAATGAGAAACGAGGATTTTATTTAATTAGTTTTGATGATAAAATAAGAGATGCTAAATTTATTGATCTTCCTTTATTTAATGGAAAATATTTTGAATTTGACTTTACTGGAAAAAACTCTGTTGAAGCTAATCAAGAATTAGAGAAGCTAGAAAACGAAGATGTAGCTAATAATGTTGTAGCTATAAAAATTTCTGGAAATCTTGCTGGAGGTAATGTTTCTGATCTTAACTTCCAAAAATTAATATCTGTTTTAACTGATAAAAAAGCTCTTTTTGTTGACATAAATAGATATAGTCTAACTTCCCCAAAACATTTAACTAAAAATTTTCAAAATTCTGATATTTCTCTTATGGAAACTGAGGCTTTTGAAAACAAGAAAAACTCTGTAAAATTTTCTAGAAAATTATTAAATGATGATCATGGAGTAAAAACTGCTAGGAATTTGTTACAAAGATTTAGACAAATTACTAATGAAACTAAAAGTGTTGCTGATAAAAGAATTATTTCAGATGGTTTTGAAATACTGAATTTAACTGAAATCTCTAAGGAGAAAGATAATTGATATTAAAAAAATTAGAACTTCAAAATATTCGGAGTTATAAAGAAGAAGTTATTGTTTTTTCAGTTGGTAAAACTCTTTTTCAAGGTGATATTGGATCTGGGAAATCTACTATCTTAATGGCAATTGAATTTGCACTCTTTGGTTTAGGTGATCTAAATGCAGACGCGTTATTAAAAACACATGAGACTGAAGGTAGAGTTAAACTAACATTTGAAGTTGAAGAACAAGAATATACTATTGTTAGAGGACTTATTAAAAAAAATAACAGTGTTTCTCAAATTCGAGGTATTTTAATAACTCCTATTGAAGAACAAGAGCTTAATCCTAGTGACTTAAAAGCAAAGATTCTTGATATTCTGAAGTTCAATGAGTCAAATTCTGCAAATGCAAATAGTGTAATATATAGATATGCAATTTTTACTCCGCAAGAACAAATGAATGAAATTCTTGATGATAAGAAAAAAAAATCTGATGAGAGATTTCAAACTCTTCGTAAAGCTTTTGGAATAGAAGATTATACTATTGCAATAAACAATGCTGATGTGATGAGTAAACGTCTAAAAAATGACTCAACCTGGTTCCGTCATAAATCCGAGGATCTCTCCGAATATGAAAGAAAACTTGTTCAATATGATGATGATAAGAAAGAGTATAAAAAACAATTAAAAAACATTATTGATCGTATTAATGTAAATGATATGAATTACACGTCTTTATCTGAACAAAAATCAGGTCTTGAATTAAAAGAAAAGGAGCTAATAGCAATTGATGCAAAAATTGAGAGTTTAAACCAAAGAATTATTGATAAGAGAAATTCCAATAAAATCTTAGAGAATTCTATTACTAATACTAACACTAGAATTATAAATTTAGAGAATAAAAACACTGAAAAATGTGAGAATCCAAGCGAAAAAACAGTTGATGCGATTAACTATGAAATTAAAGATTTTGAAAATCATAAAACTGATTTAAATGACAAAATATCTGCACTAAATGAGAAAATAAATGTGTATAAAAACACACTTTCAACTGGTGTATGTTCTATTTGTGATCAAAAAGCAAACTCTATTGAATTTAATCAGAAAATTTCTCAAAAGAATAAAGACAAAGAATCTAAATCTGTTGAACGTGATAAACATGAGAAGAAGTTAGATGACCTTAAAGAATTACTTGATAAAAAACAAAAATATAACATTTGGAAAGACAAAAGTGATGATAATAAGAAAACTTTAGATTCTGATAATCTTGTTCTGATAAAATTAAAAAATCAATATTCTGATACAGAACAATCAATTGATTCTCTTTCTAAAGACTTGGAATCAGAAAAATTGAAACAAGATAAGTTATCTGACATTTCTAATAGATTAAAGAATATATTATCACATCTATCTACTTCTCAAAATATAAAAGACAACTTAAGTAACGAGAAAACAAAAATTGAAACTCAAATTGAGAACACTGAAACAGATATTCATGACTGTCAAATACTTGTAACAGAAAAGAAGGAACAAAAACAAAATTATGAAATTCTTAAAGAATCTGAATTATGGTTAAAAGATTATTTTATTCCCTGTGTTAGTGATATAGAAAAACAACGTATGTCTGATATTAATGATGAGTTTAATTCTGAATTTATAAGCTGGTTTAACAAACTTGTAGATGATACTGGAAAAAATGCTCGAATAGATGAAGAATTTACTCCAATAATTTCACAAGATGGTGAAGAACAAAAAATAAACAATTTAAGTGGAGGGGAAAAAACAAGCACTGCTTTAGCTTATAGGTTAGCTCTTAATAATATTGTTAAAAAATTGTCTATTGGTATGAAATCTAACTTATTAATACTAGATGAACCTACTGATGGATTTAGTAAAGAACAATTAATCAAGGTTATAGATATTCTTAAACAAATTGAATGTGAACAAATGATTATTGTTTCACATGAACGTGATCTTACATCATTATCTGATTATATATTTAAAGTCACCAAAACTTCTAGTTCATCAAAAATTGAGAAATTACATAATTCTTGAAAATATCTGATTATTTAACTCAAATTTATATTCTTTAATGTTATGCTGTTATACATGGGATTATTTGTTTATGTTACTTGGGAAGTAACTGAAGAGCATACTGAAGAGCATCTAAAATTTCTGGAGAAGGCAATAGCTGCTGAACAGCAATATCCTGAAATAAAATCATTAAGAACATATAGAAAAATGTTTGGAGCTAGTGGCGGTGTATTAGGTGGCCGCATATTGAAAGTGATT
>CAXETO010000076.1:0-4480 GCA_963999255.1 uncultured archaeon
ATATACTAATGTTTTGTTCTAATCTCTACTAATATTTCATTAATGAAAAGTTATACGCTAGTTATTAATTCTATTTAATAATGAATGATAATTTAAAAATTGGTGAAAGAAAAATTATTGAATTATTTTATGAAAATATTACAAAAAATCCCAATTTTCTTTATGATGATGATGTTTCTAGTATTAAAATAAATGATAATCTTAATATTGTTTTTAATTCTGATATGCTAATTGAAAAAACCGATATTCCAAAAGATATGGGTCTTTTTAATTCTGGTCGAAAAGCTGTAATTATGAATATAAGTGATTTTGCTTCTAAAGGAATTCAACCAATTGCTTTTCTCTCATCTGTTGGTATACCTAAATCTTATACTATTAATGATTTACAAACTCTTTCTAAAGGTATTAATTCAGGAGCAAATGAATATGGAACTTATATTGCTGGTGGTGATACTAATGAATCTGATTCTTTAATAATTAATATTGCTGGATTTGGACTTGATTATAATAATTCATTAATAACTAGAAAAGGAGCTCAAACTGGAGATGTACTTGCTGTTACTGGTCTATTTGGTAATACCACAGTTGGTTTAATGTCTCTAACTCAAAATATTCCTGTAACTAAAAATATGTCTGATGTTTTTGTTGAATCTGTTTATTCTCCAAATGCCAAATTAAAAGAAGGACTTTTACTATCTAAATCT
The DNA here is from genome assembly GCA_963999255.1 of uncultured archaeon. Lineage (GTDB taxonomy): Archaea > Thermoproteota > Nitrososphaeria > Nitrososphaerales > CALBXV01 > CALBXV01. The sequence goes on from CAXETO010000076.1 coordinate 705, forward strand.
GGAGTTGTTACCTCTTCTATTGATTCTAGTGATGGACTAGCTCATTCTCTAGGTGAACTCTCTAAAATAAATAATATAGGCTTTGAAATTGATTTTATTCCAATAACTAGAGAAGCATATGATTATTCTATAAAAAATAATTATCAAGACTATAAGATAGCGTTTTATGGTGGTGAAGAATATGAAATTATTTTTACTGTTTCTGAAAAAAACTGGAATATTGTTAAAAACATTTTTGCTTCTAATGGGCTTATTTTATATAAAATTGGTACTGTAATTAAAGAAAAAAAACTTCTTTTAAGTAAAACTAATGTTGTTATAGATCCTATTGGATGGGAACATTTTGTTTGAATTTTATATTTATGTTAAATTTAATCGTGTTTTTATTTCTTTAATATGATTGTTATGGAACTTACGTTTGTAGGTTGACCTGTTTCTTTGTTTTGTATTTCTTCTGTGTCAATTTGTATATCATTAACTTTTATGTCTTTTGCAAATTTATTCATTAGTATTTGCGCTGTATCTACTGCTGAACAAATTGCTCTCCCTCTAGCCTTTAATATTATTTCTGAATCTTCATTTGCTTGAATTAATGTCATACAAGCTAATACGTAACTCATTACAGGTTTTCTTCCTATTAGTACTGTGTTATCATTTCTTTCTACCATTTCTTCCACCGTATTATGATATTATTTTTTAATATAATTTAAATATATTCTGATTAACAGTTAATATATGCGTTTACATGAACATATATCTAAAGAATTATTTTCTAATTATGATATAAAAATACCTTCAGGTCATAAATGTCATAATGTTGACGAACTACATTCTTGTATAAATAATATAAATTTTCCAGTAATGTTAAAACCTCAATTATTAATTGGTGGAAGAGGTAAAGCTGGTATTATTAAAAAAGCATCAGATTCTACTCAATTAATCCAAGAATTTAATAAATTAATTAATACTGAAGTTAAAGGTTCTAAACCTACTTCTATATTGATTGAAGATTTTATAGACCATGAAACTGAATTTTATTTATCTATTACTCTTGACAGAGGACGTAGATCTTTTGTGATTATTATCTCTTCTGAAGGTGGTGTTGAAATAGAGAAAATGGGTGATAAACTTATTGAAGTAATAGATTATAATAATTTCACTAAAAAAGATTGTGAAGTATTAGCTAGAAAATTAAATGTTAACGAATTATATATCTCTGATTTATCTATAATACTCTATAATATTTACAAATTATTTGTTGATAAAGATGCTGAATTAGTAGAAATTAATCCTTTAGCTCAACTTAAAACTGGTGAATTTATTGCTCTAGACGCTAAAATTATAGTTGATGATAACGCTTTATTTCGTCATTCAGAATTTAAAAAAGAATTTGAAAGTAGTTATGAAGAAGAATCAGAAAAACAAGGTTTTGCTTTTGTAGAATTAGATGGAAATATAGCTGTAATAGGGAATGGCGCTGGACTAGTTTTATCTACTCTAGATTTAGCTGTTGAAAAAGGTTTACAACCTGCGTGTTTTCTAGACCTTGGTGGCGGGGCGTCATTTGATAGAATCTATAGTGCTATTTCTTTAATTAACAGTTTTGAAAAAGCTGATAAAATTTTACTTAATATTTTTGGAGGGATAACTAGTTGTCGTGATGTTGCTAATGCCATAATTAAAGCTAAAAATGACGGTAATCTTACTAAACCATTATTTTCTAGAATTTCTGGTTCTGAGGAAAAAGAAGCTAAAAAAATATTATCTAAAATTAATCTGAAAATATATGATGATGTTGATAATGTACTTAATGATGTTACTAAATCTTTATGAACTGCTCATTTAATGTAAATATGTGTGAATAATTGTTTTGAATCTACGAAAATTTTTAGTTGGAAATATTGATGATAAAGATTATAGTAAAAAACCAGTTATTGTTCAAGGTATTACTGGTAAATATGGAAATCTTCATAGTCAATTAATGTTAAATTATGGTACAAATGTTGTTGCTGGTGTAGTTCCTGGTAAAGGAGGTCAAATTGTTAATAATGTTCCTGTTTTTAATAATGTTAAAGAAGCTAAACAATTTTCTAATGCTAAAATAGCTATTATATTTGTCCCGGCTCAATTTTTTAAAGCTGCTGCTCTTGAATCGTTAGAAGAGGATATGGATGTTATTGTAGGAATAACTGAGCATGTCCCTATAAGAGACACTCTTGAAATACTTGATAAAGCTAAAGAAAAAAACACAATATTTGTAGGCCCTAATACTGCTGGTCTTATAATTCCTGAAATTATTAAATTAGGTATTATGTCTACTTCACCTTTTTCATCAGGTAATATAGGCATTATATCTAAAAGTGGAACTCTAATGTATGAGATAGCTAATTATCTTACAACTAATTCGATAGGACAGTCTCTAGTTATTGGAATTGGAGGTGACCCTGTTAATTGTACTACCCTTATAGAATCACTAGAATTACTTGGTGAAGATGATGCAACTAAAGGTGTTGTTATTGTTGGTGAAATAGGTGGTGATTCTGAAGAAAAACTCGCTGAATATGTTATTGATAAAAATTATCCGAAACCAATAGTTGGTTATATTGCTGGTAGATATGCACCTAAAGAAAAAAAAATGGGTCATGCCGGCGCAATTATTTATGGAAAATATGGAACTGCTGAATCTAAAATTAACTCGTTTAATAATGCTGGTATTAAAGTAGCAGTTAAACCTAGTGAAATTCCAAAATTAGTGTCTGAACAATTAAAAATTAAGTAAAAAATAAATGTATAATATATTATGTGATATACATGCCTATAACTGATGTAGAAAAAAAACAATTAGCGCAAAAGAAAAGATTATTCTTTAAAATTTGTCTTAAATGTAGTACTCGTAATAATATTGAGGCGACTATGTGTAGAAAATGTAAAGGCTCTCAATTAAGAAATAAGAATAGAGCTTTAGGTGTTAAAAAATAGAATAATTATTTTTCTATTTCTATTATATCTATAACTCTTCCTGTACTGGGCCGATCGTTCAGTCTGGTTAGGACGTTACCTTCACACGGTAGTAACCCAGGTTCAAATCCTGGTCGGCCCATTAAATTTCTTATAAAATCTTAATCTTTTTAAATAATACTGTTAATACTATATGTTGATTTATTTACTTTGAAAGCAATTTCTCTTGGTATTCTTTTTACAGTTCTAGGTTTTATTGGTGCGTTCTTTCTTTATCAATATACTCAATTTGGTTTTCTAAATCTTTATAGTGATCAAATAATTCTCTCTATTTATATATGTGGTATTATTATGTTTTTTAGTTTACCAATAGCACTTGTGTATACTATTGCTAAAAAGATAGGAAATGAATCTGTTAAATGGAGAAAGCATCAAAGAAAGCAATCTGATGTGTGCCCAAAATGCGGTCCAGGTAATTTTCTAACTCAACATTCTGATAGAGTAACATGTGATAAATGTCGTTATATAAAATTTCATAATCCTTAACTCTTTTTTCTACAATATTTTTGATTATACTAAATGTTTTAACAGTTAACATTGAAATAAAAATTTTCAGAATATCCTGACGACTAATTTTCTCTAGTAATTAATATTATGGTAAAGGTTTCTTAAATTTACAAAATATTTAAGTTGTTATTAATAAATTATTTTACTTAAGTGAAAAATATATTTGAAATTTAGAAAACCAATATTACTTTGTTGTGTAGTTCTAATAATTTTTTGGAGTCTAATTCCACTTTATTGGCTCGTTAATCTTT
>CAXETO010000077.1:0-4455 GCA_963999255.1 uncultured archaeon
TGGCATGAATCCTAATATTATTAAATTATTTACTGTTAGCACTATTGCAGTTTCTCTTCCTTTTGATGTTATTGTTATTGCTGTAATAGAAAGTCTAGTTAGATCTAGAATTAAACTTAAAGCACCTGCATTATTTGCGTTAGGCGCTATCGCTTTATTTGTTATAGGAGGAATATCTGGAGTCTTTAATGCTTCTGTTGCTTTAGATTTCCATCTAAGAGGAACATATTGGGTAGTATCTCACTTCCACTATGTTATGGTTGGAACAAGTCTAATAGGTATTTTTGGTGGTCTTTATTATTGGTTCCCTAAAATAACTGGAAGAATGTATAATGAAAAGATTGCACGAATACATTTCTATATCTCCTTTATTGGTGTTAATTTATTATATTTCCCCATGTTTGCTCTTTATGACATGCCGAGAAGAATTTCTACATATAGTGTTGAATCTGGCTGGCAATCATTTAATTCTCTAGCAACTATTGGAGCGTTTGTATTTGGCTTAGCTCAATTACTATTAATTTATAATTTAGTTTCAAGTATGAGAAATGGTCCTTCTTCCGGACCTGATCCATGGCGTGGGTCTAGTTTGGAATGGGCTGCTGATTCTCCTCCTAGTGCACATAATTTCCATAAAATGCCTACTGTTTCTTCTTCTGGTGAAGTTAAATTTGTTAATTATGAAACTGAATCTGATGGTGTTGCTGAAACTCATTTAAGTTACTGGCCTATTATCGTTGCGTTTGCAGCTTTTGTGTTCTTATTCGGTGTAATTACTAGTTGGATTATTTTACAATTCGGTGTTGGTTTAGGAATAATAGGAATTTATCTCTATGCTAAAGAAAACTTTGTTGCTAAAGAACCTAAAAGCGAAAAATGGCCGTTTGAGAAAGTTAATAATATGAAGCTTGGTGTCTGGATATTTCTTGCTTCAGAAATCATATTCTTTAGTGCACTGTTAGGTGCATATATATTTGTTCGAGCAAATTCTGCATCTTGGCCAGCTCCAGGTGAATTTCTAAGTCTACAACATGGTGCAACTAACACCTTTATTCTTCTTACTAGTAGTTTTACTGCTATTATTGCTCTTATGTTTGCTAAAACTAATTCAAAACGTGGTGTTGTTGCTAGTTTATTACTGACTTTAACTTTAGGAATTGTTTTTATAATAAATAAAATGTCTGAATGGTTTGAATTATTTGAACATGGATTTGTCTTTTCAAGTGGATTGCCTGCTAGTAGCTATTTCCTAATAACTGGAGTTCACGGTGGACATGTGCTAATTGGTTTATTAATTATTATATTTCTATTTCTTCGTACTAGTGGAAAGAAACCAGTCCGTGAACATAGTGCTGGAATCGAATACTTTGGTTTATACTGGCATTTTGTAGATATCGTGTGGGTATTTCTCTTTCCACTATTCTATTTGATATAGGTGATTTATGATGAAAATTGGTGTTTATTTAATTGTTTTTGGTATATTAATGGGAACAACTATTGCTGAATTATTTTTAGTAGGAATAAATATTTCTAGGACATGGTTAATTATTTCAATAATTGGTTTAGCTGGTGTTAAAGCCGTTTTGATAGCTGTTTTCTTCCAGCACTTAAAAGATGAGCCAAGATCTCTTTCAACGTTAATATTATTACCATTGTTGGGCGCTACTGCTTTCCTTGTTATAAGTATGGCTTCGGTTATGTGATATTTATGAAAACTGCTTCATTTGTAGCAACTATAACTCTTGTAATAGGTCTATTGTTTCTAGGTGGTGTTCTATATGTATTAATTGATCCCACTACTACTTCTACTTTTGTTGGTGAATCAGATATTGATTTAACTATTACTGGTGGTGAACTAGATAATTTATTTGGATTTGGTAATCTAGAAGAAGAACTTAGTGCTCCTGGGCCAACTATAAATATAAAAAATGGTCAAGTTATTAAAATTATTTTTGAAAATATTGGGGAAATTCCTCATACGTTTAGAATTACTGATGGTAATACAACTGATTCTGCTATTCTGTTTAATTCTTCTATAGGTGATAATTCTAATCCTATAGCTCCAGGTCAGTTAAGTACTATAACATTTGAAGTTGATCAATCTGGCACGTTTCATTACATATGTACTATACCTGGACATGCTGAAAGAGGAATGATTGGAATAATAATAATTGAAGATGAATAATTTTTAAATAATTACTCTAACATTTAAATCTTAGAAATTTTATATGATTAATTGAAACTTGTCTAACTTTCTTAAAACTACTTATTTTTCTGTATTTGCTGTTTATATTATGATAGTTCTTGGTGGTATTGTTTCATCTACTGAATCTGGTTTAGCCTGTCCAGATTGGCCTTTATGTTACGGAAAATTTATTCCAAATCTCTCTTATCATATATTTCTAGAATTTTTTCACCGATTATGGGCGTTAATTGTTACTTTATCTATAATTAGTTTAGTATACTTATCTTGGAAAGAGAAAAATGTTCCGTCTCGTTGTTTATTTATTTCTATTATAAGTTTGATTCTTTTATCTTTCCAAGTTTTTCTAGGTATGCTTACAGTTACTACCACATTACATCCAATTATAGTTAGTCTACATCTAGCATTTGCAACAGCGTTATTTGCTCTACTAATATATAATTTATTGTATTCTAAATATAATATTAAATAATTATTCTTTATATTATCTTTCTCTTTCCCATAAATATCTAAATATAAAATGAATTATTATTATCATTAAAATAAATGGATGAGGTATAGCCATTATTATTCCAGTTAAAGATTGTTGATCATATATATAACTTGTATAATAATGTGATCCAGTTAAAATTAAAGTAAAACCAATAATTAACATTATATTCATTAAAATAATTAATTTAATCAATGATCCTTTTTGTGTAGTACTTTTTATATCTAGATAAATTAATAAACCAACTATTGAAAGAAATATGTGCATTAATATGTGCCACTCATTGTCTATTGCAGTTAAATTAAAATTGGTTGGTATGTGCCAATAAACTAATAGTAATGTAATTATTACACTTGTTATAATTCCTTTTCTATTATATTTATTATTAATTTTGATAATTCTATTATGAATTAAACTAATAATTGACTTTGGTTCTGTTTTCTTCTTAACTATTATTAAATATTCTATTCCATATGATAATGTTATTGATGAAAATATGTAAAAGAAATGTTCAACAAACATATGATATGTTAAATTTCTATCTTCTAGACTGATAATCCACTGTGAATTCGCAAAATCAATAAGCACTATGCCTGTTATTATATATATTAAACCTTTTAATACAAACAGTTGTATTATATTTATTCTTCTGTTTGCTCTTCTTAATTTCAAATAATTTTGTTGTAAATATGGAAATATTATTACAGTGATTACTAATAATGTTGTTAGCACTATTCTTATTAATGGTAATCTAACTTCTTTATATTCAATTATTATTGGAAATTCTACATCTGATTTAATATTGCTGCTTGTTATTATGCTTACTTCTATCTTATATTCTCCTGTATCTTGAAATATAAAATCAATATAAAAATCACCTGATTCATAATGTGTTATTCCACTATCATAAATTATTTCATCATTTCTAAATATTTTGATATTACTATCTACGTGTTCTAAATCATTTCCATTGTTGTCTTGTATGCTAAAAATTAATTTTACTTTCTCGTTTGGAATTGGTGTCTGAGGATAAATACTCATAAATGTTATTACATTATTATCTAAGATACCTTCTACTGATGTATTAGTATGACCGTATACTTGTATGCTTGAAAATGTTAAAATAAAAACTATTATTAACGCTATTTTATTCTTGTACAATTATCGTCACTGGAATTAATTTAGTTATATTATTAATTTCTATGCCTAACATTACATTGTAAACATCTTTCTCAACATTATTGACTTTAATTTGAATAGTTTGAGTATGTTTTTTAACATCATTTATTTCTTTATAGTCATTTGTTGTTATTTCTATTTCTGTTTCAATTCTGTCTAGTGAGTAAATTAATGACTTTTTGAAATATATTTCACCACTAGTTAATTCATTAAATTCAATAATTAATTCTATTTCAGTTTCAGAATCTTGATTAACTTTGATTTGATTATTATCTACTTTAATTGTAAATGGAATATCTATTTTAGTATTTAATTTGGCAATTTTATTCTCAGTCATTTCTGTAAACCATATTTCGCCATTTCTAATTTGACTTATTTTTAGTACATTTGCAAGATTATTCCATTTAGGATTCTCTGTTAATATGTTATATTCTATTAAACTACCCTCTTCATTATTATATTGTAAAATTTTGTTTCCCCAATGTTCATTACTTATAACATTCTTACCTTCAACCTCAATCCAATATGGTAAAGAAATTGGATAATTATCTGGGATTGATGTAGAATATATGTTGAATTTATT
>CAXETO010000078.1:0-4356 GCA_963999255.1 uncultured archaeon
TAAGGTTAAATGTCCTTGTTGTGAAAAAAGAATATTATAATTAAGTTCTTGGGAAAGATTTTCATAAAGTTTTAAACTTTCATAATAAAAAGGGATGCCTTCAAATGTTCGATAATTAGCACGTAAAATTGCAGTATTTCTTCCACTATTTCCAGAACCTAAATAATTTTTATCAAGAACTGCTATATTTGTAATTCCACGTTTTGCTAGATAATATGCAATAGCTAGACCATGTACACCAGCACCAATAATTACAATATCATATTTTTCTTTAAGATCATGCTTTTTCCACATTTGTTTAAGTTGAGTCATTTATAATATCTCCTTATTTAATAAATTATATCCGGAATAACCAAGTGGTTTAATATTAAATTCATTTCCAAGAGATATCAAAGTATTCCAAAGATATTCACCATAAGATGTTTCAACTAATAGAATATAATTTGAAAGTGATTTTAAGTTAAAATTCAACAAGATAGTATATATTTCAGCAAGTTTTACAGTTCTACAGTTTTTACTTGTAAACAAATTAGCATTTAAATTTATGTCAGTTAATTTAGAAAGAAGTTGGGTATTTAATGGACCAATAAGAGATAAAGCAGTATATCCAAATGTCATATTAATTAAATTAGTTTGTGGTTTAAGGTAATTATTCAATAGTGAAATTAGTTCATTAGTATTATACCAAGAAATTATAAGAGCTTTATCAATACTTAATTGACACCAAAATATTTTGATGGGTTGATTGTTATTTTTAATATTTAAATCAATAATTTCACCTATATTACATACAGCCTTTGATGAAATAGTTGTAAGAATTTGATGTATATTTGGACCAGAAATTTCAATTTTAGATATTTGGCTGATATCACATAACCCTAAATTATTTTTTGAGTGTTGAATTTCATTATCAGGTAATAAATATTGTTCTGGCATTAACCAATCATTATAAATTGTCATTTTTGCATTTAATAAAACATGTTTTTTATAAACAGCGGAAATTTGAGTTGGAGTATGAGATTTAACCATTACATTCTCAACCTTGTGCCTTTAGCATCATAAAATGGTTCGTCAACTAGTATACATTTAACAAGTTTATCATTATGTGAAACAGAAACATTAGAAGAAGGAGTTATTTCTTGTGATACAAGAGCAAGACCAACGAATTTATTAAGTGATGGACTAAAGCGAGCACTAGTGATAAAGCCAATTGGTTGACCATTAAGTGTTACACCATTACCATCTTCTATACGACTTTCTGTTACAAATGCAATTTGTTTACGATTTAAAATGCGATTTTGAAAACGAAGCAAACTTTGTTTACCAACAAAATCTGGTTTATCAAATTTCATAACCCAATTCATATTTGATTCAAATGGTGTGGATAATGCATCTGTATCTTGACCGACAATTATATGTCCTTTATCTAATCTTAAAATTCTTTGAGCTTCAACACCAAAAGGTAATATATTATATTTTTGACCTGCATCAATTATTTTGTCCCAAAGATATTCACCATATTGACTTGGAAAATGAATTTCCCATCCTGTTTCACCTACAAATCCAATTCTAAACATAATAACTGGTATATTGGCTATGTTGATTTCTTTACAAGACATATATGGAAAATTGTCATTTGTTAGATCAATGGAAGTTAATTTAGTTAATGTATCTCTAGCATTAGGACCAGCAACATTAACAGCAGCATAATTTGAGGTGACATTTACAACATGTACATCAAGATTGAGGGAAACAATCCACCATTTAAACCATTGTTCAACAAACTCAATATTACCAGTTGTAGTAGTTATAAAAAATTGTTCTTCATTTAATCTTGTTACAGTACCATCATCAACTATAGAACCGCTTTCATCACAAATAACAGAATATCGAACTCTTCCAATATTAAGATTAGAGAATTTTTGTGTATAAACAAAATCAAGAAGCTTTGTAGAATCTTTTCCTTTTACATGAAGTTTACCTAAAGTTGATACATCAATTATACCAACATTTTTACGTACACAATTATATTCTTGTTCTGGCGAACTATAAAATAATGGTCTTTTCCATTCACCCATACTCATCATAGTAGCTTTATGATCAAGATGTTTATAATGCATAGGAGTTAGTTTTACTGGTTTTTGTTTACCGGCTGATAAAATAGCTAAGGAAATTGGAGAAATTGGAGGTCTTGAAGTAGTAACTCCAACATCTTGTATTTTTTTTGAAGTAGAATGAGCACAAATAGCAATTGAAGCAGTAGAACACATTTTACCTTGACATGGACCCATATTTACTGTACTATATCTTTTTAAAATTTCAATATTATCAAAACCTTCATCAATAGAATTTAATATATCTTGTTCAGTTACATCCTCGCATGTACAAACAAATTTTTTACCATTTTTAATTGGAGAGAAATGTAAAGGATTTATATTAATCTGTTTATAATATTTTTCTTCCATTATTTTGAGTTGGGTAAGATAATTTGTGTTTTCACTTATTTTATTTTTTAAATTAAAAGATTTATTAGATTTTAAAATATCAATTACAGCATTAATACTAGCAATTTTAGATTGTAAATTATGAATTTGGAAATTATGGATTCCTGTAACATCTCCAACAGCATAAATATTTGATTTAGAATTAACAGGTATCATTTCATCAAGAGTTGGATCATATTGTATTTTATAATCACTTTGATATAACAATCCATTTTCTGAATCAGTACCAACAACTAGACAAACAGTATCACATTTAATTTCTTGTTCAGATCCACTAATTGGAATGCCGTCATTTCCAATTTTCATTGTAATTATACTATTAACTTTTGTTTTCCCTTTTGCTTCTGTAATAATGGACTGTGAAAGAACAGTAGTATTAGACTCAGAGAGAGGATCAGTTGTATTTTTGAGGCGAGAATCAATCACATATTCTACATTTAAACCTAAATCTATAAGTTCATTAGCAAGTTGAATTCCAGAATCATTAGAAGTTACAACAACATAATTATTACCTGGATTTACACCATATAAATAAATTAGACGTTGGACTGCAGAACCAAGAAATATACCTGGTAAATCATTATTTTTAAATACAAAAGGTCTTTGTCTATTTCCTGTTGCAATAATTACAGATTTGGCTCTTATTTTTATTAATTGATTTTTGTTGACTGCTATAAAGGAGTTATTAGAATATGAACCGACTACAGTTGTGTTATTAATTATTTGAATATTAGAACGTTGAGTTACTTGTTTCAAGTATTGAATAATTTCGAAACTATTTTTTTTGGAGAATTCAGGTGGTAAATCACTTATATTGTTATTAAATCTAAAATGACCGCCTAATTTGGGCTGATCATCAATTAATAATACGTTAACATTATTTTTGGCAACATTTAATGATGAAAGTAATCCACTGGGACCTCCGCCAATAACAAGTACATCAACATGAATGTATTTTTGTGAAAGATGATCATAATTAACTGAAGATTTTGGGTCTACTGTACCTAAACCAGCTATATTTCTTAAAATTTTTTCAACTATAGGCCAAATAAATTTAGGTTTAATAAACATTTTATAATAAAAACCAACTGGAAGAAAATTACTGAGTTTTCCAACAATATGAAATAAATCTGTAGAAAGAGACGGCCAAGCATTCTGATGCTTAACTACCATACCGTCTTTAACAGTTTCTGTACATATCCTAACATTAGGAATGCCATTAACATTCATTAAACAATTAGCACATTTACCTGAAGTGCAAAATAAACCTCTTGGTCTATGATATTTGAAACTTCTACTAAATGTTCTAATACCAGATGAATATAAAGCAGAACCAATAGTATCTCCATCATATGCATTAATTTGTTTACCATTAAATGATATAGAAATTTTTTTAGATCGGTTAATTATTTCTAGTGGTTGCTTTGGTAATCTGTTAATAATAGTAGTCAAATGTTTTCATCTTTTAATTTTTATTTACAGATTTGTTAGGCCAAAATGTTTCAGTAAATTGATTATTAGTTATATCACGTATTGCATTAATCCATTTTTTACAACCGTATTTGTGATACCACCACTCATGTTGAATAGAAGGTTGGTTGGTTCTAAAATATATATATTTAATCCAATTTTTAAGTGATGTACTATCTGCAGATGGCCGGATAAGTTTTTCACCACCGAATCCAAATTCAGAAACGTCACGTTCACCACAATTTGGACATTTAATAAGAAACCCCATAATTTAGTTTTCTTATGTTTTTACTGGTTTTAAGTTTATATTTTTTAATGGTTTATTTTTTAATGGTTTTAAGTGTTTTTTAGTTTAATGAAAGAAAAAACTATGGTGAATGTA
>CAXETO010000079.1:0-4349 GCA_963999255.1 uncultured archaeon
CTTTTTAATAAGTTATATACCTTATCTATATCTTCTGTGAACAGATATTTTGTAGGTATTTGTGAATATTTATCATCTGCAACTTTAAAACTTTTCTTTATATCTGATTGCATAGCATATAAATTCTTTATTACACTCAAAGATGCTTTTGGAGCAAAAGTAGGAATTACACTATATTTATCTTTTTTAAATACATACCCACGAACATCAGATAATTTAATACCACCTAAAAAATACTTTGCTGCCATAGCACCTAAAGCAACAATAACTTTAGGTTTTATTACTTTTATTTCTTTTTCTAATAGTTTAGAACATGTATTTATTTCGGTTATTTTAGGATTTGCTCCACCTTTAGTATTACATTTAACCAACATTGTAACATAAACATCATTTCTTTTATAACCAGCTTTTTCTATACATTCATTTAATAAAGATCCAACATTACCAGAAAAAGCGTTACCAAATATAGAATCATTTTGACTTATAAAATCACCAACAAACATAATATTACTATTTGTATTACCGTTACCAATAATACAATGTTCTCTACACTTATTTCTATTATACTCACCTAAATTACATAAATCACATTGTTTTTCAATCAAAATAATCATCCTCCCAATAACTCTTAGGTAAAGTTTCATCTTCATCATCTAAATAAGCTCCACCAATTTTTACCTTTTGAATCCATGCTCCATAGTATTCATCAACTGGTGTTTTATCTGGATCACCTATTACATATTTAGCTACCAATCCACGACTATCTTTCATATGTAATTTCCAACGCTTATATAACAACTTCCTACATTCAGATTTTGTTTTACCTACTGTCATCCATTGAAAATGTTCTGTATTCATAGTTAATATATAAAATGTTTCATCCATATTTATTCTCCTAATGAAATTTATAATTTTCTGGAGGAGTTATAGTATACTTATAACCTGCAATATTATTAATACATTGAACTTTCATTGATGCTGTTTCAGCATTGTTACCACAAAAAATATCTATTATAGGATAATCTTCATTCAACTCTCTATTATTAGCATCATATGCCCAGGGAACTGTATAACCTTCTTCCCCTATTTCCATATCTTTTATTTTTCTTTCTATTTTTAATTCACCTATAACTTTTACATTACCCATTCTTTTCCCCCTCTTCATTTTTCATATATATTTCTTTTACTTCTATCCATTTAGGGTTACAAGTCTTTCCATATACTCTTTTATAAATATAAAATTTATAAATCTTAAACTGGTCTGAATTAAAATGTTCTTTCATATGTTTTGTAATTCTTTCTTCAGTATATCCTTTACTTATACGCATACAACCTAACCAATCTTCTGGAGATTCCCAATCATATTTTCTTACTTTAACACTTAATAAATCATCACTTCCACCACCATTTTCAACAGGATCATTACAACCTTCAGCCATAATAGTTTTCCCCACTAAAAATATTAAAAATATCTATTATTAATTTCTGGAACGCAACATGTTACTTTATGTCTAGGTCTAGACGATACTACTTTTTTATTCTCATGATTACAACTTTGACATAATCTATTTTGTATACCGTAACTTGTAAATTGTCTCTCGCATTTCAAACAAACTCTAGTTTTGATAAAAATACCAATCATCTTTTTAGTATATAAATCAGCTTCAGTTTTTCTAATACCAAACTTTCTAGCGTGTTTACGACAATATTTTTTACTTGGTGCTCTAGTATATAATATCTTATCGCAACCTCCATATATACAAGGTTTTTTAATAATCTTTCTTTTTAAAAACATCTTTTTTCTTTTTCTATACAACTCGTTCAATATATACCCCCATTAAGATAAATTAAATACTTGATATTTAAGTCAAGCAAAAATTATTAAATTTAAATAAATATTTTTTATCATAAGTATTAATATAATAAAGATTTAAAAAAAATTTAAAAAACCTTGACTTTTTAACTAAAAATATGTTATAATAGGTAGAAATATTTTCTTTTAAACGAAAGAAAAAATATTCCATGAATATTATTTATTTGTTTTTTCTTTCGTTTTTAAATTTGCGTAGCAAATTTAAATCACCTTTTACCCTACTATTACTCTTACACCAAACATATGCTTTGCGATTTGCGTTGAATTCCCTTTTCATTTTCCAAATTAAAAACTATCAACATTATCCTTTTCAGTAAGTACACAATATTTTCCAGTTGTTAAATTATAAAGTAATTTTGCGTTGCCATTACACCTGAATAAATTATATGAAATTAATGATTCCAGCTTTGAACCATACCATAGCATGATATAATGCTCATCATTATCTGTGTCCCAATTATGTCCATTAAATTCTGTTTCTTCTTTAACTATAGAATATTTCTCTTTATTTGAAAAATAATTGCTATCTGTAGCTGTTACATATAAATAGTTTTTAATATCATCTGCAGTAAGTAAATTATGTATCCATGAATCAGACTTATATTCCATTAAATCTTTCATTTAATTTCTCCTTTTAATTATTCATATCCATATTCATTTACTATTTGTTGACACGTTTCTAATAATAAAATCTGTGCTTTTTCTTCTTCATCACTAAGTTCTTCATCCCAACTTAAATAGCAATCTTGCAAATCAGTTAATGTATTCTGAAATCTGCAATACCCCATATTAGACATTTTTTATACCCCCTTTACAAAGTTCTAAAATTTCTATTTGTGATAAATCACCAGGATCCCCGGAATCAATAATAATAGGGACCATATTAAAATATTCTGATAATTCCTCACAAATTTTTAATGTATATTCTTTAGCATCACTATCAAGCATAACAAATATTGTCTTTATATTTAAAAAAGCTGTAAATAACCTTATTTGTTCTTTGCTTATTCTTTTACCTAATATTGCAATTCCGTGATCTGGTATTTTAAGTATATCAAATACACCTTCAAATAATATTATAAAATTCTTATATTCATCTAAACTTTTTAAAGAAAAAACACCTAAATTTTTCTTACCATAAGTTAAATATTTGGGTGTTTTATCAAAGACTGTTCTACCCTGCCAACCAATAATTGTATCATTAACTTTAACAGGAAAAACTATTCTTCCAGATAATACACCAGTCTGTGTATAATAACCTTGTAACTTGACACAAGAATCAACAGTTATATCTCTATTTTTAAGGTATTTTATAGCCTGATGTTCATTTGATAAATCTGTTAATTTAATAAATTCTTTAGTATTTACTAAATTTCCCTTTGTTTCAGGCTTTTTAATCACCTTAACTGGTTTAATAGTTTTTAATAAATTTAAGATATCTTTATTATTTACTATTTTACCACCCCAGTCACATTTCCAACAATGAAAAACACCTTTCTTAACATTGATGCTAAGATGGTCTGTTTCATCATCACAACTAGGATTTATGCAAGTTGTTGTTATTTCTACTGTCATTTTGGCATAGATATTTTGTACAGATATTTTGTATAGATATTTTTAATATATTAAGTTGTTTCACTTTTTATGATATTATCTTCTACAACATCTTCTTCTAATTCTTCTATTAATTCTAAATCATCTTTTACTGTTTTATTATTTTTATCAATTCTTTTTTGTGCTAATGTTGATTCTTTTTTTAATCGTTTAATTAATTCTTCTTTTGTATCACAACCAGGTAATATTCTATTATAAACAGTATAAAAAGAAAGATTATACTTACTTCTCATTTCATTTATTGTCATACCATACTTTCTTTTAATCTTAGATGTCTTTTTAGTACCACAACATAATGAACATTTTATTTCAAGATTACTTATTTTATGGTCATTTATATTACCATTTTTATGTCTTGCTATTAATATTACAATATTCCCATCTGCACCACAATCCTCACATTTATTACCAATTTGTTTTATTTTTTCTGCTCTATTTAACTTTAGTTGATAATGGTCTTTATAATATGAACCTTTACCACCACTCCATCTACTATTGTTCTCACCAGCATTATAACTATTTCTTTTTTTCTTTACATGTTCCATAAATTAACTCCCTTTAATTAAATTTTCACTTTTATTTAACCAACCAACAATAAGGTTAGCATGATGAAATAATCGTTGTGATCTTTCCCAACTATGTATACCTTTAGAATCAAATGTATCACCAAGATATATATCATAGTCAATACCCTCTATATTACCTAATAAATGTGCTTCAGTACCAGCTTTTCTTGCTTCACATATCCACATTTTACCCCCTTTCTATAAAAAGTTTAACATTAATAATTTGTCCTTGAACGGTATTATATTGCCAATTAAAAACTCTACCATCCATTAATTCATGGCAATCACTTTCAGTA
>CAXETO010000080.1:0-4289 GCA_963999255.1 uncultured archaeon
TAAGAGATAAAAATAGTACAGTTGAAAATAATTTAATTACTAGAAATGATTTAGCGTTACTTAACATATATTTATTTGAAAAATATGGTTTAGACATAATTTATGATGGAGAGACACGTAGAATAGAAATGTATGAGCACCCAATTAGAAATGTTAAAGGATTTACTTTTACAGGTAAAATAAGATCATGGGATAACAAATATTATCGAAAAGCTAGATGTATAGAAAAAGTTGGATATATTAACAATTTTCATCTAGATGAATTTTTATTTGTAAAACAAAATGCTAAAAAAGAAATTAAAATACCAATTACTGGCCCATATACATTAGCAGATTGGTCATATAATGAATATTATAAAGACAAGAGAGAATTTTTATTAGAAATATCCAGAGAAATAGTACGTCCTTTAATAAAAAATCTGATAAAAAATGGAGCGAAAAGAATTCAAATTGATGAACCGGCAGCCACTACACATCCAGGAGAAATGGATATATTCATTGAGTCTATAAACGAGTCAATAAAAGGATTAAATTGCCATTTTGGAATACACATATGCTATAGTGGAAATAATTATAGGTCATTAGTACCTGCTATGTTAGATTTAAAAATAGATCAATTTCTATTAGAATTTGCTAATAGAGATACAAAACTTCAAGGTTTAGAAGATGAAAAAAGAATTGGATACTCATCATTAAAATTATTTAAAGAGCATAACTATTCAGGTGAAATTGGGTTAGGAGTAGTAGACGTTCATACTGATGAAATTGAATCGTCAGCTTTAGTTAAAGACAGAATTTTATATGCTAATAAAATAATTGACGATCCAACAAAAATTTATATTAACCCAGATTGTGGATTAAGAACAAGAAGTCGTGAAACATCATTTAACAAAATTAAAGCACTAATTGATGGCGCAAAATTAGCTAGAGAATCTATTAACAGATAAAATAGATCAAAATGTTAGATCCAAAAGATATTGGAAAAATTAGAAAGAGACTTGGAATGACGCAGAATCAACTATCAGAGATATCTGGAGTAAGTCAATCATTAATAGCTAAGATAGAAGCTACTAAGGTTGATCCAACATATAGAACTGTTAAAAAAATTTCTGATAGTATAGATAAAGAAAAATTGAAGAGATCGGTAAAAATAAATCAAGTAATGACTAAGAAGATTTATTTAGTTAAATCTGAAGAAACACTAAAGAACACT
Organism: uncultured archaeon; assembly: GCA_963999255.1. Classification (GTDB taxonomy): domain Archaea; phylum Thermoproteota; class Nitrososphaeria; order Nitrososphaerales; family CALBXV01; genus CALBXV01. Next base: position 1,214 of record CAXETO010000080.1, read on the forward strand.
ATTAAATTAATGACAGATAATGAAATTTCACAATTACCAATAATTCATAATAAAACACAAGTTGGATCAATAACTGATAAGAAGATTATGAAATTAATAGAAAAAAGTGGTAATGTAGAGAAATTAAAAAATTCAATAATAGGTGATTTAATGGAGGATCCGTTTCCGGTAGTAAGTTATGAATCTCCAATTGAGATAACATATAATCTATTAGAATTTTATCAAGCTATAATAGTAATTAAAAAAGGAAAAATAGTTGGAATAGTGACTAAGGCAGACGTGTTAAAATTACAATAAATATAATTTTAAGAGATCAGAAATTAAATGTTTTTTAAATAAAATCAGTAAATTTCAAATTAGCTTCTTCAATATCTTTATGAGAATCAATAGATTTCCATAATTTGTTATCATATTTTATAACTTTCAGATTTTTATTATTAGCTAATTTTGGAAATACATCATTTTCTAAACTTCCAGGTTGAGGAAGATGAGAAAAAAGATTTTTAGATAAGGAATAAACACCCGCATTAATCCAATAATCAGAAATTAGAGGTTTTTCTTTAAAACCAGTAACAATAGAATTTTTTGTGAAGTTAACTATACCAAAAGGACTTTGAAGTGGAACTACTGCCATTGAACATAAAATATTATTATTTATTTCTTTAATTAAATTAATAGGATCTATATTTGTAATAACATCACCGTTTAATACAAGAATTTCATTTTTATCATCAATTAGATTCTCACAGTTTTTTAGAGCCCCAGCAGTACCTAAAGGCGTATCTTCAATTGAATATTCGATATTAATATTTAAATTTGAGCCATCACCAAGATAGTTAATTATATTATCTTTCATATAACCAGCACAAATAATAAAATCTTTAATTTTATAATTCCTAAGCCATTGTATTTGCCAATATATAATTGGTTTATCTAAAATATTAATTAGTGATTTAGGATTAGAATCAGTAAGTGGTTTAAGTCTTTTACCAAAACCACCAGCTAATATTATAGCTTTCATCAATAAACACATTACATAATTTTAATTAAACTATTTTAAATTTATTAATTACTTTATAGTAAACATCAGTAGATATGATATAATATGAAAAAAATTGATCAAATAGATATAATAATATTAAAAGAGTTAAGTGATAATGCAAATATATCAATACCTAAATTAGCAAAGAAAACTAATTTAAATCAGTCATTTATTTATAATCGGCTAGATAAATTAGTCAAGAACGATATTATAAAACAATTTACAATTAAAATAGACAATAGTGTATTTGGATATAATGTTCATGCAATAATAGGAATAAATATTAATACAAGAAAAACCAAGGAAGTAATTGATAATTTAAAAAAAAACAGGGAAACGATAGGGATTTCAGAAGTTTCAGGAAGATTTGATTTACTTGTTAGAATAGCATGTAAGAATTTGGATCAATTACACAAAACAATAGTAAAAAAAATAGCAGTTATTGATGGAGTAAATAACACAGAAACTTTTATAGAATTAACGCACACAAATTTAGACCACAAAATATTATCAAAATAAAAAAATAGGTAATAAAAGATGAATCCACTATATAAAATGGCAGATAATAAAAATAAAAAGTTAATATCTGAGAAATTACAAGAAAAAATTAAAAAAAAAATGAAAGTAGTAGAAGAAGGAATTAAATTAATAGAAACTACAACAGGAATAAGATATCCAAAATATTACATAGAACCCTCATTAACATTATCTGAAAGTAGAGCCGAGTTTGGAGAAATAGCTATATTATATTCAAGAACAATTCCATTTATAGTAGATAATCAAATAGAAATTAGAATAGAATTAACTGCAGCTCTTATTTCTTTAGGTCTAAAAACAACAATTATTGGTATACTAGCACATGAATTTATGCACTATGTAGAACTTATAAGAAGATTTAGTAGATTAGATATTACTAGAGAGATATCAACAACAATAACTGAATCGTTATATATTGATCAAGAAGAATTATATGACGCGAAAAAACTTTTTAACGATGAAAAATTGATTAAAATAGTTGAAAAAAAATTTAGGAACGGGTTAAGTGATAATAAATTAAATAAAACAACTATTAAAAATTGGATTGAAAAAAAAATGCCTCAAAGAACTATAAGACCAGAACAGAATATTGTAAGAATTCCGATTTCAACAATAATGAATAGTAAATTTGATCCTAAAATTTTATCAAAATTAGATAAGTTAGAAAACGAAGAAAAGAATAAGAAAAAACAAGAAACGCTAGAAGAATTTATTTAGTAATTAGTTAAAGGTAAAAAATTAAATTATGTTCAACAAAGAAATTACAAAACAGATATTGGAAGTAATTAGCAATATAGTGGAAGATAATAAGATTACAGCAGCATGTGTTTATGGTTCACGAGTATCAGGATATGGAAGAGAAGAAAGTGATTATGATTTAATAATAGTTCTTAGAGATTATAAATCAAAAGTAAAATATAGATATATAAATGAAGAATTAGATATATCAGCATTAATAGTAAATGAGAAAGATTTAATAAATGATGCTAAAAGAGCATCATTAGGAGAATTTGTTATAGGTCGTTTATTAAACCCTTATTATCCATTAATAGGCGATGAATTTCTTAGAGAAGTAGAAACAGAATATAAAAAACGAGTTATAGAAGAAATACTAAATGAAGAATTTATAGCTTATGGAAAATTTTTTCACCATATACATTTTCCAATTAAATATTTTTTATTCGAAAAATTAAAAAAAAGAGCGTCAATATATCCACCAGCAAAATATAGTTATGTGAAAACTTATTTTGGAGATGTGGGAGAAAAGAATTTTAATTTCACTATTAAAAATTTTATAGAAGGCGCAAAAATACTTAGAAATCAAAATGAAATAATATTTGAGGACAATATAGTAAGAATTATAGATAAATGGAGACATAAGAAGTTAAATCAGAAAATTTTCAACTTCATATTAAACATAACAAGAATAATTAAATCATATTTAATACATGGATATGCAGCACGTGTAGGACCAAACGTTTTTGCTAGAGAATTCAA
>CAXETO010000081.1:0-4107 GCA_963999255.1 uncultured archaeon
AATAACTAAAAAAAGATTTGTTGGTTGCTCTAATTATCCTAAAAATTGTAATTTTTCAGCTCCTTTACCTCAAAAAGGTGTTATTAAATCATTAACTAAATTATGTAATAAATGTAATTATCCAAAAATTATTGTATGGTTTAGAAAAGGTTTAAGTTTGAATTTATGTTTAAATGTTAATTGTAAAAAGAAATAAGTGTCTGATGAACTTGATAAATGGATTAGCTAATAATAAAATTTTCATTATATCTATTTTATATCTCTTAATATTCTTTATTCTAATCTCTGGATGGATTAATCTTCTTTTAGAAGGTGGTAATATTATTCCATCCATAATTATTATATTTGTATTGTTACTTGGAATTCTTGGTCTTTATATTATCTCACTTATTGGGAAAAAATTACTTAGTACTAGGGCTTCTAATACATATTTTCTAATTGGTATTTCTATTTTTATTATTTCTGTAATGTTGGGATTCTTCTTTTTTAGTTAATAATAACATTAATTTTTCTTATTTCTCATTTATTGAAATTATATTATTACTCATCTTTTTTATTACTCTACCTCCTAAAGGAATTAATTTTGTTTTTCTAAATTTATTTAAAGTTATTTCATCTATACTGTTCTTTTTAATTATAAAATTTGTTATAACTACTATGGTTGTTCCATTTTTACATGATATATCTTTTAATAATGATAAATAAATACCTAATTTTCTATTAATTTTTGTTAAAATATTGTTTTCTGTTTTTTTATTTAATGCGTTTATAGAATCTAGTATTATTATATCGTTTTCATTGCAATTAGATGAACAAATTTGCGCAATTATGTTATCTAAATTGTTCTTAATTATGCTAAAAACTATTAAATTCTCTGGTTTTTTTAATCTAATTATTTCCTGTTCAATGTTAACTCTAAATTTTGTTTCTAAATCAATATAAAAAACTAGACCATTATTATTAATATTGTTAATTATTTTCTCTAAAACTCTATTTTTTGTTTGTGGTTTATCAAAAATAATAGTATTTAATGATCCTTTAATTAATTTATTTAATTTATTAATACCATAACTAATTTCTAAATTTATTATTTCGTGTTCCAATTTAATTCAATAATTTATAGATTTAATATTTACTTCTATTTTTCTTCTAATATTAATAATTTATTTTGTATTTTTCTAAATATTTCTTCTGTTAATGAAAATCTATTAGAAAAATCTATCTTATCATTATATTCTCTTGGTATTATATGTACATGAATATGAAAAATTATTTGTCCAGCAGCTTTACCAATATTTGTTCCTATATTTATTCCGTCTGATCTCATTATATTTTTTATTCGTTTTCCAATAATATTTACAATTGTGAAGAGACTATTAATTTTATTTGTATCCATCTCCAAAAAATTATCATAATGTTCTTTTGTTATTACAAGTGCATGTCCTTGAGCTACTGGATTAATATCTAAAAATGCTATATTATCTTTATCTTCATGAATCACATATGCTGGAATTTCTTTATTAATAATTTTACAAAAAATACATGATGTTTTATCTGCTTTACTATTATTTCTGTTCAAATTCTTTGTCAATTCTCCCTGTTATATACCTAATATAATTTATTATTCTAACTATAAACCTTAGTTAAATAATTCTCTGATTTTACTGTTTTACTTAATTTATTTTATATCTCTTTTTCTATTAATGAATATTCGGGTTTAATTGTAACCTCATTTGTTTCTTCTCTCATAATCTGAGGTTCTTTTAATCCATTTCCAGTAGTTATACATACTACTTTATCATTCTTATCAATAATTTTTTTATTAATTAATTTACCTAAAACAGCTATACTTGTTGCTCCTGCTGGTTCAACAAATATCCCATCATATTTTGCTAAATTATTCTGTGCTTCTCCTATTTCTTTGTCTGTCACAGTTAACACCGTTCCTTTAGATTCACGTATTGCATTTATTGCTCTTTTCCAATTAACTGGAGCGCCAATTCTAATTGCTGTTGCAAATGTTTTAGGGTTAATAATTGGGTTAATTGTATCTATTTTGTTTAATATCGCATCTGCAATAGGTGACGCAAATTCTGCTTGGACACCTATTATAGTTGGTAATCTATTAATAATATTTAATTCATGATATTCTCTTAATCCTTTCCAAAGTGCAGATATATTTCCTCCATTACCTATTGGTATTATTATAAAATCTGGAATATCTTGTAATTGATCTATTATTTCAAAACCTAATGTTTTTTGTCCTTCTATTCTAAATGGATTAATTGAATTTAAGAAACATAAGTCTCTATTTTTCTTAATTACTGAATATACTAAATCTAATGCTATATCAAAATTTCCTAATACTTGAATTATTTTTGAATTATATATTTTTGCTTGAATTAATTTACCCTGAGCAATTTTACCTGATGGAATTACTACTATGCTTTTTAATCCAGCTCTTGCAGAATATGCTGAGACTGACGCTGAAGTATTACCTGTAGACGCGCATATAACTTTCTTCTTATTCAATTTTATTGCGTTAGTTATTGCAAGTGTTACTCCCCTGTCTTTAAATGATCCTGTAGGATTTTCACCCTCATTTTTGATGTATAAATTATTTAATTTTATCTTCTCACTTAATCTGCTTGATCTATGTAGTGTTGTTCCACCTTCATTTAATGAAATAATTTTGTTTTCGTCTAATACTGGTAATAATTTTATATATTTCCAGATTGATGTTTTTTTGTTAAATAAATCACTTTTATTTATCGGGTTATTATTATATTCATTTATAACTTCTAAAATATCATTACATTTAGAACAAAAGTATATATCATCTGTTATTTCATGATGTTCTTTACAATTTATACATTGTAAAAACATTATCTTATCTTCTTTATTAATGGTCCATCACCTACTTTAGTAACATAATATTCTGCTTTTATTCCTTCGCTCTTGAATGCTGCTACCATCTGTTCACCTATCTTATTCGAGTCTTTTTTTGTCTTATCCAATAACGCTATCATGCTTGGTCCAGCTCCACTAATTGCTACTCCTACCGCACCAGATTTAATTGCCATATCTCTTACTTTTTTATATCCTGGTATTAAAAAAGCTCTTGCAGGTTCCACTATGTTATCAAACATTGATTCTCCTATTATTTTTATATTTTTATTACTCATTCCATATACTAATGATGTTGCGTTTCCTATATTTTTAGTTACTTTCTCAATATTAATTTCTTTAGGAATAACTGATCTAGCATATTCTGTTTTTCTTTTACTTATATATATGTCTGGAATTACTATACATATTTCTAAATTATCTGGCGGTATTATGTTAATGATTTCTAGAGGGTCATAAGATTTTACTATTGTGAATCCACCAAAGATACTTGCAGATGTATTATCTGCATGTCCAGAACCTGCTATCTTTAATTCTCCATATGTTGCATAATTTACTATTTCTGTTTTAGATAATTTCAATTCAAATAATTCGTTTATTGCAATAACAGTTGCTGCTGCTGATGCAGCGCTTCCACCTAAACCTATGTTTAAAGGTATATTCTTTGTTAATTTAATATCTATACCAGTAATCTCTAAATCTTTTGCTATTCTCTTTGCAACTATTCCAACTATATTATTCTTAATATCTATAGGTATATTGTTTTTATATTTTCCTAAAACACTTAATTCTATTTTATTTTTGTTATTTCTAGTAATTTCGATTTTATCTCTTGGATTATCTAAAGATAAACCAAAAACATCATATCCTGGACCTAAATTTGCTGATGAAGCACTGGCTTCTACAATTATTTTTTCTTGATTCATTTCTCTATATTTTTTTATCATGTTATCATATTTAATTATGTTTAATCTTTTGATTTTGGATATGATCCTATTATCTTCATAAACATTGTGTTCTCTTTTATCTTATCAAGTGAATTAATAACGTTCTTATTTAGTCTATGTTCTTCAAAATCTACGTAAAAATAATATTCCCATGGTTTTAATTTTGTAGGTCTAGATTCTATTTTTGTTAGATTTATGTTACTCTCATATAATATTTTTAAAATTTTGTATAAAGCCCCTGATTCATGTTTTG
>CAXETO010000082.1:0-4060 GCA_963999255.1 uncultured archaeon
AATATTCTAAATCAACTTTAAAATTTAAACTCTTTAATATATTAATTAATAGAAACGATTTTTATTATGATATGTAATTGTAATTATATAGCCCGGTCTTCTAGCGGCCAATCTAAAGGGCTAAGGATACCGGCCTCTGGATCACTTCATTTGTGAGTGGATAGTCGGTGACGATAGTTCAAATCTATCCCGGGCTATTTTTCTATATACTTCCTATTTCGTCAATTTAATACAGTTAAACCTGGTAATTCTTTCCCGCTTAAAAAATCCATTGCAGCTCCACCACCTGTTGATATATGTGTAATTAGTTTATGATCTATTAAAGCATAATTTATTGCTCTTATAGTGTCACCTCCACCAATTACTGTCGTAGTTCCTTTGTCTTTCATTTTTGAGAGAGTTTGCGCTATTCCTATTGTTCCTTTTGAATATTGTTCTTCTTCAAACATGCCTAATGGTCCATTCCAAAATATTGTTCCATCACATTTCTTAATAATAGTCTGATATTTTCTTAATGTATTTGTTCCAATATCAAATCCCTTAAATCCTTTTGGTATATTGTTTTTAATATTTTTTACATTTTTAGTATCAAATTGATTTTTTGATATTATATGATCCTCTGGTAATAATATTTTCTTACTATTCTTTTTAATAAATTCACTAGCCCATTTCTCTCCATCTTTTTCTATTAACGAGTCTCCAATTTCTTTTCCTATTCCACTTAAAAATGTATATGCTAATGCTCCTCCGAGAAGTATTTTATCAGCATTTTTAGTTAATTGCTCTAAAGTATATATTTTATCACTTATTTTTGCACCTCCTATTATTACTAATAAAGGACGTTTTGGAAAATTTCTAATTTTTTCTAAATATTCTATCTCTTTAGTTAATAACATACCACATATTCTATGACTAAAATTTTTTACCATATTATGAACTGAAGCATGTTTTCTATGACAAGTACCAAAGGCATCATTGATGTATATATCTGCTATTGAAGATAATTGTCTTGCAAATGTTACATCGTTCTGCAATTCACCAGTCTCAAAACGTAAATTCTCTATAAGAATTATTTCGCCGTTTCTCATATTTTCGACTTCTCTTGTGACTTTTTTACCAATCACTTCACTAACAAACTTAATTTTAATTCCCAGTATTTCAGATAATCTGACTGCTATTGGCTTCATAGACAATGATCTGTCAATTTTACCTTCTGGTCTACCTAAATGTGAAGCAATGATCAACTTCCCACCCCTTTTTATTAAATATTTAATTGTTTTAGTTGCCATTTTTATTCTATAATCTTCAACTATTTTCCCATTGGATATGGGAACATTAAAATCTACTCTTAAAAAGATTCTCTTGCCATTATAAAATTCTTTATTAAATTCATTTACTGTTTTCATTTTCCTTCTCCTATATATTGATAATAATTTTTATTCATATATAAAATAATAATTATCTAAAAGATTTAAAATAATAAATTTATTATTTCTGATAGTGTTCTTACTTCATAATTTGGTGTACCTATAGTTGTTTCATTTATTATATCTAATCTTTTGAGAGCTTCAGTTCTATTTTCTTTATTTTCTAATTTAATTGTCTTTATTCCTATTTTGTTTCCTGCTATTATATCATATACATTATCTCCTACATACAATGCTTCTTTTGATTCTATTTCTAAACATTCTAACATATTTTGCAAACCCTCACTATCAGGTTTTATTCTTCTAATATCATCTCTAGTTATTATTTGATTAAAATATTTGTTTATGTTATGCATACTTAATGCTATTCTAGTTGCTGCTCTACCACTATTAGTAACTAAACCTATTTTGATATTTAATTTCATTAAATTGTTTAACACAGTATCAGTGTCATTCTTTAAAGTTGATTGGTGAGCTGATTTTACCTCATATTCATCTAATATTTTCTTAGTTAAAATCTCCCAATTTAATCTATTACTATCTTTATTTTGATCTTTTTCATATGTTCTCACTTTATCAATTAGTGATTGAATACTATCATTAATACTCATATTTGAGACGTTTAATCCTAATGTTTTATATTCATTTATGAGATTTTTTTTAATTATTTTAAAATTTAATTTACTATTTATTAGAGTATCATCTAAATCAAAAATTACTGCTTTTATTTTTATTATTATTCACCATTGTATATTTTTACTTAATTTATTATTTATAATGGTGCTAAATAACACTAACGTTTAATATATATGCAAAATTTATAAATACGACTTTATTAACAAAGTGTGATTATATGAGTCAACAAGCTATTCCGGCAATGACAGCAAGTGGTCAACCGGTTTTAATATTAAGAGAAGGTACCTCTCAAAGTCGAGGTCGTGAAGCACAAAGAAATAATATTACTGCTGCTAAATTAGTAGCTGAAGTCTTAAAAACTTCTTTAGGTCCACGTGGTATGGACAAAATGCTAGTAGATAGTCTAGGTGATGTTACTATTACTAATGATGGTGCTACTATTCTTAAAGAAATTGATATACAACATCCTGCCGCTAAAATGATGGTTGAGATTTCTAAAACTACTGATAATGAAGTTGGTGATGGTACTACTTCTGCAGTTATCTTAGCTGGTTCTTTACTTGAAAATGCTGAGAAACTTGTTGTTAAAGATGTACATCCAACTATTATTGTTGACGGTTATCGAAAAGCTTCTAATGAAGCGTTAAAAGCTATAAAAAAAGTAGCTATTAAAGTATCTCCAACTGATAAAGTTTGGCTTACTAAAGTAGCTAAAACTGCATTATCTACAAAACTTGTTGCAAAACATGCTGATGCTTTAGCTGAAATAGTTGTTGATGCTTGTCTCCAAGTAGTAGAGAAACCTATTGGTAGTAATGATTATAGTCTTGATATTGATGATATCAAAGTTGAAAAGAAACCTGGTGGATCATTAACTGATACCTCAGTACGTCATGGTATTGTGATAGACAAAGAAATTGTTCATGGTGCAATGCCTACAAAAGTAACAAATGCTAAAATAGCTCTAATTGCATCTCCACTTGAAATAGAAAAAACTGAATTTGACGCTAAGTTAAATATTAGTGATCCAGCACAAATTAAAGCTTTTCTTGATCAAGAAAATCAAATGCTTAAAGCAATGTCTGATAAAATTAAAAAAGCAGGAGCTAATGTAGTACTTGCTCAAAAAGGCATAGATGATGTTGTTCAACATTATTTGGCTAAAGAAGGAATAACTGCAGTTAGACGTATTAGACAAAGTGATGCAGATAAAATTGCTAAAGCTACTGGCGCAAAAATAATTACAAATGTGAATGAATTACGTTCAAGTGATTTAGGATCAGCTGGATTAGTTGAACAACGTGAAATTGAAAATGATAAATGGGTTTTTGTAGAAAAATGTGCTAAAGCAAAATCTGTTAGTCTATTAATTAGAGGTGGTACACAACGTATTGTTGATGAAGCCGCACGTTCAGTAAATGATGCATTAATGGTTGTTAAAGATGTTATGGAATATCCATTTGTTGTTGCAGGTGGAGGAGCTCCAGAAGCTTTAATTTCCCATCACTTACGTACATGGTCTAATAAATTATCTGGACGTATACAACTTGCTGTTCAACAATATTCTGATGCTATTGAAAAAATATCATTAGCTCTGGCTGAAAATGCTGGTCTAGATCCTATAGATGCACAAGTTGAATTACGAGCAAAACATGGTAAAGGCCATAGTTGGACTGGTATAAATATAAACTCTGGAAAAGTTGATGATATGGAAAAAGTAGCAGTCTTTGAACCACTAGCTGTTAAAGAACAAATAATTACAGCTTCTACTGAAGCAACTAGTATGATACTCAGAATTGATGATGTAATCGCAGGAGTCAAAGCCAATCCTGGTCCCCAAGCCGGTGGTGGTATGGGCCCTGGTGGTATGCCTGGTGGAATGCCTGGTGGAATGCCTGGTGGTATGCCTCCTGGTATGGATATGTAATAATTTAGTGTTTTATTAATATTATCTTATATTGCAATCTAACTAAATTTTTATATTGTTGATATAATAG
>CAXETO010000083.1:0-3937 GCA_963999255.1 uncultured archaeon
TCATTTAAATACAGTGGCAGGAAAAGGAGTAGCATTAACTGAAATTTTAGAATTTGGTAAAGCATATGCTAAGGAAACTATAAAAAACGCTCAATATTTAGCTGAAAAATTACATGAAAGTGATATAATAGTTTTAGGAGAAAAAAATGGTTTTACAAAGTCACATCAAGTTGTTTTAAATACTTCAAAATATGAGGGGGGAGGAATATTAGAAGATAAATTAGAAAGAGCAAATATTATTGTTAATAGACAATTAATACCTGGAGATATTAAAGCTGGTAGGCATTATAAAAACCCTGGTGGATTACGTTTAGGAACATCAGAAATAACTCGTTTAGGAATGGGGAAATCAGAAATGATAGAAATTGCAAATTTTATTACTCGAATTATAATTAAAAACGAAGATATTAATAACGTAAAAAATGATGTTATAGATTTTAGAAAAGAATTTCAAAAGATTAAATATACATTTAATCAAAATCAAAATGCATATGAATATTTTAATTTAAGAGATAAATAATTATTTTTTCTGTAAAGATAAATTATATATTTTATTAAGGATTTGTAGAATTTCTGGATATGATTTTACTATATAAGTTGGTTTAAATTTATTTAATTCTTTTATTTGTTTTTTATCATTATAAATAATTATAGAAGCAATATTAGCGGAATTAGATGCTACAATATCAATCCAACTATCTCCAATAAAAATAACTTCATTATTTTTAACATTAAATTTTTTCATTGCTAATAAAATATTACTAGGATCGGGTTTCATAATTTTTTGATTATCACGAGTTATAATAAAATCAAAATATTCAATTATATTCAAATTTTTTAATGTTAAATTAGTTGATTTAGAATTATTATTAGTTACAATAATAAGTTTAATTTTATTTAATTTCATAATATTAAGAAAATCTTTTACACCTATTTTTAATATTGGTGTTTTAGCTGCATCATGTTCTACATCAACTAAAAATTGATAAAAAATTTTTTTTATTTTATTATATAGTTTTTGATCAATAATCGGTTCTAATTTTTTAAGAATATCGTCTAATCTATATTCATTTAATATATTCGGATCAGTAATTCCTAATTTTGTTAGATATTTAATAGCATTATTATAAGCAATTTTATAATTAATATTAAAATTAGTTAATGTTCCATCCATATCTATAAAAATTGATTTTAATTGCATAATTTACAAATAATATAAAAGAAATTAATATTAATTAATTACTAAGATAATTAGAACATTATTTGTTAAAACATAAATTTAATCATAATATAAATACAAAAATTAAATTATTAATTAAAAATCTTATATTAAGTAATTTTACTCTAGATAATGATGTTTTACCATACTTACAAAATATAAAAGAAGAAAAATTTGATGTTAATGAAATAATTAAAAAAATTACAGATAATTACAAACAAAATAATAAAAAAATAATAAAAAAAACCGATTTAGAAAAAATTTTACAATTATTAGATAAAAAATCTTCATTAAAAAAAGATATTGATATTAAAAATTTAAATAATAAATTTCAAATTATACAAGACCCAACAAAATTAATTAAACCAGTACCAGGAAGTAGGGGATTTAATACTTTATTTAGTGATAGATATAAAAAATTTTTTAATATTATATTAAAGAGTAAATTAAATATAAATCCAATTAAAATCAAAGATATTAATAACATATTAAAAAATAAAAAATTAAATATAAAAAATTATACATTTCATGTTTCAGGATTAATTTTAGAAAAAGAAAGTTATAAAAATTCAATTAAAATAACTGTGGATGATGATACTGGAAATTATGCTTTTAATATCTACGAAGATCTAATGATTAAATTTAATAAAAATTGTTTATTAGACCAAATGATTATCTTAAAAATAAAATTACAAGATAATAATTTAATAGTAATTGATTTAGAACCAATTGATATTCCTCTTCGTACATCAAATTATGCTAAAAATGAAATATATACAATATTATTGTCAGATATACATGTAGGAAGTAAATATTTCTTAGAAAAAAATTTTAAATTATTTTTAGAATGGATATCAGGAAATTTAGGAGATTTAGAAATTATTAATAAAATAGGATATATTATAATTGCTGGTGATATTGTAGATGGGGTAGGAATTTATCCAGATCAAAAAGAGGAATTAAAAATAATAAAAATTGAGGAACAATATAATTATTTAGCAGAATTATTAAATAAAATTCCAAATCATATAAAAATTTTTATTATACCGGGAGACCATGATGCGACAAGATCAGCATTACCACAACCAGCAATACCAAAACAATATGCTAAATCATTATATGAATTAACAAATGTAACTATGCTTGGTAATCCATCTTTAATAAATTTGAATGATGTTAATTTTTTGATATTTCATGGTAGAAGTTTAACAGATATTATGACGGAAATACCTGGATTAAAATTTAATGAACCAACATCACATATGAAAATATTATTAAAAAATAGACATTTAACACCAAGTTATGGATTAAGAACTCCAATATCACCTGAATTACAAGATTATTTATTAATTAATGATATACCAGATGTTTTTCATTCTGGACATTTACATACATTTGGAGCTGAAAGATATAGAGGAACATGGTTAATTAATTCAGGTTGTTGGCAATCAAAAACTGTATTTCAAGAAAATGTAGGTATAGAACCTAAATCTTGTATTATTCCATATATTAATTTAAAAGATTTAAAGGTGTCATTCAAAAATTTTATAATAGATTCTGAATAGTATCATCTTTTAAAAAAATATTTTTAATTATATTATAATCAATTTCTTTTTTAATTTTTTTAGTTCTACCATATCTACCTTCACTAATAACTGTTGAAGAAATAATACCTAACAAAGATAATTCATTTATAATACTACTAACACTTCTTTGAGTTAAGAAATCAATGTTTAATTTTTTACAATATTGAGTATATATATTATATATTGTACCAGTAGAATCTAAAGTTTCAGTAGAACTTGAATATAATGATAAAATAACTATTTTATCATGTAAAGGTAAAGATTTAATAGAATTATTTAATCGATCTTGTTCAATTTTTTGTAAAGCAATACGAACATGTTTATCAACAACTTGATTATCATTATCTCGTTCAGCAATTTCACCAGCCACTCTTAAAGTGTCAACTGCACGCCGTGCGTCACCGTGTTCAAGACCTGATAAAGCAGCGCATAAATTAATTGCAGAACTTTGAATAACATTAGGTTTAAAAGCTATTTTTGATCTTGATATTAATATTTTTTGAAGTTCAGTAGAATTATATGGAGAAAAAATAATTTCTTCTTCATTTAAACTACTTAGTACTCTTGGATCTAAAAATTCTTTAAATTTAAGATCGTTAGAAATTCCAATTAAAGTTATAAAACCATTTTCAAGAGATTCATTAGCTCGAGAAATTTCATATAATAAATCATCATTTGATTTTTTTATCAGATAGTCAATTTCATCTAAGATTATAATAGTGTTTAACTTTAAAAAAGAAATTTTGTATAATAATCGTTCTGCTGCTATACCAACACTTAAACCGGTAAAAGGTATATCACATTTACATATTTTTTTATTTTCACAACAACAGTGATTAATTTCTTTATTTAATTCAAATAATACTTTATATTCATTACCAGCTAAGCGAGTATTACAATAAAGAATTTGTAAATTTAAACCAAGATCAATAGATTTTTTTTTTAATTGATTAGTAACATACTTAGTAACAACCGTTTTACCGGTTCCGGTTTTACCATATAATAATAAATTTGATGGACGACTATTTTTCAAAGCTACAGATAATATTTTACCTAAATCTGTTAATTGATTTTCACGGAATGGTAAATCTTTAGGTATAAAATTTGTTCTTAAGACATTTCTATCATTAAA
>CAXETO010000084.1:0-3875 GCA_963999255.1 uncultured archaeon
GGCATCATGATTTACTGCGTATAGGTTCCGGAGTTTCTGAGGGATGGATAGTCAATACTGCTTATAATACTGAAAGAGCTGTTGATACTGTTGGTATGTTTGCTAGAGAATATGATTATGTGTTTTTCTGGAATATTGCTAGTATTGAAGAAGCTGTAAATCAAAATAAATATATGACTACTACTGAAGCTCCTGATGTACCTGTTATATCCTGGGAAGATGTCGAGGTCTATATGGTTAAAATACCTCTAAATCCTCATGGTGTAGATATTTCTCCTACTGGTAAATATATTCTTAATTCAGGAAAAGCTACAACTCGTGTGACTGCAATAGATTTTGATAAAGTATTAACTGCAATATCTGAAAAACGCTTTACAGATGAAGAGTTTGGAGTGCCAATGATTGATGAAACTTATGTATATGCTGCTGATATGGATCTTGGGTTAGGTCCAACACATATTGATTTTGATAATAACGGCTTTGCCTATATTGCTTTCTTTGTAGATTCTGATATAAAGAAAATTGCTTTGGGTGAACCTTACACAGATCTTAATAATATGGAGCCATGGTCTATTGCAGATGTAATTCCTGTTCACTATAGTGTTGGTCACTTGTCAGTAGCTGGCGGTGATACTGCAAAACCATATGGTAAGTATCTTATTTCAATGAATAAACTTACAAAAGATACATTTTTACCACATGGTCCATTAATAGCTGAAAATCACGAGCTGTTTAATATTGAAGAAAATCCAGCAATACTTATAGATCAAATGCCTATGCTACCTGAACCACATTATTCTCAAATGTTGCCTGTTGATTTAATAAAAGACAAAATTAAAAACGCATACGATTTACCTGAGGTTATAGAAGAATCAAGAGTTGAATATGATTATGAAAATGAAGAAGTTACAGTATACATGACTGCTGTTAGATCATTCTTTGATCCTAACGTCTTTAATGTACCTGAAGGATGGAAAGTAAATGTACATCTAACAAATATAGAATTATCAGTAGATCTAACTCACGGATTCGCGATAGAAGGTCATGATGTATCTATCGGTATAGATCCAGGTGATGTAAAACATGTTGAATTTGTTGTAGATGAACCTGGTGTATATTGGTATTATTGTATCTGGTTCTGTAGTGAATTGCATATGGAAATGAGAGGTAGAATGATTGTCATTCCTGATGGAGAATGGAATTCAAGTCTAGAATC
This sequence comes from uncultured archaeon, assembly GCA_963999255.1. Taxonomy (GTDB): domain Archaea; phylum Thermoproteota; class Nitrososphaeria; order Nitrososphaerales; family CALBXV01; genus CALBXV01. Next base: position 1,217 of record CAXETO010000084.1, read on the forward strand.
AGTGTCTGATTAGACTAAATTTCATTTTCTATTTTCTGGACGCTGATAATATGTTATACGCTAAATCTAAAAAATTCACTTTTATTTCTATAATTCTTCTTTTATCTTCTTTGTTCTTTCCATTTTGGGTATGTATAATGGTTGCTCCAACTTATCCTGAAGGTCTTAGAATTGATTTCTATGGTGATAGATTAGAAGGTGATATACGAGAGTGGAGTATAATCAGTAATCTTGTAGGTATAAATATTCCTACTAATGTTCCAGAGATAGATATGAAAATTATTCCACTTATAATTTTATCGCTGTCTGCAATATTTGCTCTTTCTTTCTTTAGTAGAAAATGGCTAAAAATATCTGTTATTGTTTCATTAATTACATTATCTGCATTATCCGCATGGACTCAATATAGACTATATCTTATAGGTCATAATCTTGATGAAACAGCTCCTCTGAGAAATCTTATTGAACCTTTCACTCCTCCAATTATAGGTTGGATAGACGTTGGTGGGAGTATAACTGTTTATCATTTACCTCATATTGGTTCAACACTCGTTTTTTTTGCAATAGTTATTAATCTTCTTATTTTTATTAAAACTCGATAAGAAATGTTGATTAAAAATTTTTCTAAAAAATCTTCTTTTATAAAATTATTTTCAGGTATTTTCTTAGTTACTATTGTTTGGTTATCTAGTTTATATGTTAGTGGTTCTGGAGTTAATTTTTCTAGTGACGCTAAAACTGTTTCAGTTAGTGACTTATATTTCTGTCTTGGTAGAAGTAATATATATTTTGTTGTAACTCTTGGAACTGAAGAATATCTTACAACTTTAGGTTTATGGGATGATGTTGAAAATAAATTATCATTTTCTCAACCTTTTGTTATTAATGCTAATACTCATATAGGTAGTATACGTGATCTAAAACTCGATAATAACTTATTTCTAGTAATTGACGGTGTTCAATATCCTCATGTTGGTTCTGCTGAAGCTGTTTCATCACATCATAATACTTACCTAGTTTTTTTTCCAAAATATGATATGGAAGGCAATCCACTTTTTGAACGAAATACTGGCAATTTTGAAATAATTATTGAAAATATCGATTTTGAACGTCATTATATTTTTAAATATCCACTTCCAATATTAACAAATTTGTCTAATTCTGAATCATTAACTTCTGCTCGTATATTGATGTTAATCACAGCTGCGTTTGCTGGTATAATGATTGCATGTTCACCATGTTTAATAGGCGCTATGGCTGTAGGTTCTTTAACAATAGCGTCAACTGTAGATTCTAATAACAAATCTGTTAAATCAAAAATACGTTCTAAATTGATAAAAAACACTTTGTATTTTCTTATTTCACTTGTAGTTTCTTATATGTTAATAGCAATTGTTATTGCAGTGTTTAAAATAGATATAGCTTCTCTAAGACCAATTGAAACACTTGGTGGAGCCATATTATTAATATTTGGATTATATTTTCTTCGAGTATGGAAACCTGTTATAAAATTAGAAATTATAATTTATACTCTAATATCCAAAATTCATCCTAATATTAAAAAATATACGCATAACAAAAAAACTGATTTCACTCTCAATCTTAAATCTGCTTCAACTATAGGATCAACTTTATCTCTGGTATGTTCTACTGCTGGTGCTCCTACTTTAAGTTTAAGTGTTGTATTACCTCTTATGGTTTATGCTGGTTTAAGTGGATTACAATGGTCCTTCCTAATTATTCTTATATACTTAATCTCTGTATCTATACCTTTTCTACTTCTAACAATTGGTTTAGGTGAATTGATATTATCTAAAATTTCTCAAATTTTAAATCCTATTTTAATAATAAACGCATTTCTTCTTATAGGTCTAGGAATATTGTTATTAGGTGGACTTGAATTTATATTTAATTTGTTATCTATAATAATTAGATTAATATTTTTTCTATAAATCCTAAATTATAAGGTTAAATATTTTTATTAGTTTCTTATAAATTAGTAAAATATATGACTAATATTAATTATAATACTAAAAAAATTAGTAGAAGAAATGCTTTAAGCACTACTGGTAAAATTATAACTAGTGCCGCATCTATTGTTGTTATTGGTAGTGTTGCTTATTTATTATCAAATCAATTTGTTAATCTAAAAGCTAATTCTACTAGTAATCTTAAAACTACAACTAAAACTATGAATATGGAAAATAGTGATCATGAAGAGCATGGAACACCTAATTTTCATCGAGAAGAGATCACTAATGATATATCTGCTTATAATTTTACTCTTATAGATCAAAATAGTTTGAAATGGAATATGAATGATTGGAATAACAAAATAATATTAATGAGTTTTATTTACACTCGTTGTCCAGATGTTTGTGCTCTTCTTGCTGACGTGTTTATTACAATTCAAAATAATTTTGCTAATAATATTAATAAAGATCTAGTATTAGTGTTTATTACAGTTGATCCAGAATTTGATAATTCTAATAAACTTGCTAATTGGACTAATGCATGGCATGGGAAATGGTTTGCTCTTTCTGGTAATGTTGAAGATTGTCGTAAAGTATGGCGTGAATACGGTGTCTCTGTTCTAAAAGAAAGTTCTGATTCAACTTTTGTGGCACATACAGCTAAAACTGTGTTAATTGATAAAACA
>CAXETO010000085.1:0-3766 GCA_963999255.1 uncultured archaeon
TCATAATTATCCACATTTCTAGAGATAATTTCAAAAAAAATATATGTATTATTATAATAATTAACAGTGATATAAATGACATCTGTAAAAGACGTATTAAATTATGTAAAAGAAATTGAAAACGAACACTTAGAATGGAGAGAAAATTGTATAAATTTAGTTGCTTCTGAAAATGTAGCAAGCCCTTCACTTAGAAAAAGATTATCTTCTGAAGCTCAGAACAGATATGTAAACGCATATGCACCAACTGTAGCGTCGAATTGGAAAAAATTTGAAGAAGCAAGATGGTATGAAGGATTAGAAGTATTAGAAAAACTAGAAAGATATTGTGGTGAATTATTAAGAGAATTATTTAATTGCAAATATGCAGATCACAGAGTATTATCAGGTGCTAATGCAATATCTTGTGTTTTTATTAGTCATGCAGATCTTGGAGAAACAATTATGACAACACATGAAAGTAATGGAGGACATGGACGAAACTGGGATGATTTAGCTTTATTATATGGAAGAAAAATCGCTAATTTCCCATTTGATGATGAAAATTATACAATAGATGTTGATAAAGCAAAAAAAGATATAAGAAGAATTAAACCAAAACTATTAGTTTTCGGAGCAAGTCAAATACCATTTCCATTTCCTATTAAAGAATTAATAGATGTAGCTAATGAAGTAGGTGCGTTATGTACATTTGATGGATCACATGTAATGGGGTTAATAGCTGGAAAAGAATTTCAAGATCCGTTAAAAGATGGAGCAATAACACTATTTGGAAGTTCACATAAAAGTTTTCCAGGACCACAGGGCGGATTAATAATGTCTAATGCAGAAGATAAATTAATTAACTGGTTAGATGATGTAACAGATCCTGTTGTAATAGATAATTATCATCAAAATCGTGTTGCCGCACTTACAATAGCAGCTGGAGAAATGCTTGAATTTGGAAGTGCCTATGCGAAACAAATAGTAAAGAATTCAAAAGCATTAGCTCAATCAATGTATGATCTAGGATTTAACGTATTATTTCCACATAGAGATTTTACAGAATCTCATCAAGTATTAATTGACGTAAAAAATCTTAAAACAGATGGTAAAACAGTTGCAAGATCATTATCCTCAATGAACATAGTATTTAATAAAATACCTGGAATTAAAGATCCAAAAGGAACACATGGAGCAATAAGATTAGGAACTTCAGAAATGACTAGAGTAGGAATGAAAGAAGGAGAAATGAAAGAAATAGCTAAATTACTTGAAAGAGCGATAATTAAAAAAGAAGATCCACAAATAATTAAAAAAGAAGCAATAGAATATAAACAGAAATATAAAACAATACATTATTCAATAGATAATGGAAGTAACGCATATTATCACCCATAAGTGTTTATAATGAATAATAATCTTGAAATAGACAAAATTATTATTAAACCAGGAGAAAAAAGAAATTGGGAAATAAATGTTAATTCTAGGATCTCTGATTCAGTAAAAATCCCAATTACAACAATTAATGGAAAAAAGAATGGTCCAACATTATGCATAACAGCAGGAGTACATCCAACAGAATATTCATGTATAGAAGCTGCATTACAGATATCAAGAGAAATAAATATCAATAATTTATCAGGGAAATTAATTATATTACCTATTTTAAATACAATAGGCTTTGAAGCAAAACTTTCAGGTGGCGTTCCAATAGATTTAGTAGATATATTTGCAGCATTTCCAGGAAATAATAATAGTTCTATAGGACATCAAATGGCATACAATATTTTTAACAAAGTAATTAAAAAAAGCGATTATGTAATTGATTTACATGGAGGAGAATTAACTGAATCAAAATCTATAAGTTTAACATGGTTTGCAAATACAAATAATGAAGAAATAGATAATAAATCCAAAAACATGGCAAGAATTTTTGGAACTCAATATATGTTAGATGCTTCAACAGTATATTTAGGAAAAGATGAGTGGAAAGGACCAACAGGTCTATTAATTTATGAAGCTGCTAAAGTTGGAATTCCAACAATAATTGGTGAGTCAGGAGGAGGAGGGAAAATGGATGATGAATCAATTAGCACTTTAAAAAATGGTATATTAAATGTAATGAAAGAACTAAAAATGATAGATGGAAACGTAAAGACGAATAATCCAATAGAAATAAATTCTTTAACTTTACCTATAGCTACTAAAACTGGATTGTTTTACTGTTATGTAAAAGCAGGAGAAGAGGTTGATAATAATCAATTATTAGGTGAAATAAAGAATTTGGAAGGAAAAACATTACAAGAAATAAAATCACCAATGTCTGGAATAATAGAAATTACTGTAATTAATCCTGTAATAAAAGCAGGAGATTATGTATTAGCAGTTGTAAAAAAATCAAATTAAATATATTAACATTGATTAAAAATTAATTTACCATAAACACCATCATATCCAGGTTTAACTTGATATGTATTATCTCTTAGCGCAGTTATATAATTACCAATTTTAGCTCCTGCAACATCAACAATTTGTTTAATAGGAGTATTAAGTATAACATTAAATTCATTACCAAAATTATTAATAAGTATTTCATAGACTTGTTGAACAGAGGTAGATAATGGATTTTCAACATTTTTAACATTAGCAATTATTTCAGTTAGTGGAATAATATATTTAAAAGATGGACTATGAGAAATAGCATATTCAATATTCCGATCAGACAACTCTTCAATTCGTTGAGCAACACCTTCGGTAAATTGTTTACCACATTCATAACAAATACGATTTTCTGCATAATTTACAGGAGACACAGAAACATTACAAGATTTATGACCAGACCAATGATATTTACCATATTCAGGATTAGTTTCAAGAGTAAAGAGTATTTTTGAAGATGACGTCTGTCTAATAGCATTAATAATTTCATTATAGGTACAATTAACAAGTTTCATAACATTTGCTTCTCTCCCTAATCTATGAGTATATGGAGAATGACAATCACTATTAGATAAAATAGAAAAACGATCTAAAGCACTAATTCTTCTATTCATATAAGGATCACTAGATAATCCAGTTTCAATTGCAAATATATTATGTAATTGATCAAGATAACAATCTTTTATAGAATCAAAACCACTTTTTGATCCTAATAGACCAAACCATGGAGTCCATATATGAGCAGGATAAATTTCTATTTTCTTAGATATAGATTTTAATAATTCAACTAATTCAGGAGAAGAGATTTTTATAATAGGACGCCCATCAGATTTTAATTTTCCATGAAATTTCAACGCATCATAAACTTGTAGCGCAACATCAAAATTAGGAATTAATAAACAATGATGTATTTTTTTGGATTTTTTATTAACACGATAAATTGTGCTAACTTCACCAGATAAAATAAATTTTATATTTATATTAGAATTTTTAAGAACATATAACTCAGAATCATAATATTCAATTAGATTTTTTTTAAGTTCAGCTAACCAAGTTGGATGTGTTATATCACCAGTGCCTACAATATTAAGACCTTTAATATTAGCATATTTAGCTATATTAAAGATGTCCATATGTTTACTTGTAGCAAAACTATATTTCGAATGTATCTGTAAATCACTAATAAAAATATTATCAGACATATTATAAGAGTAATAGTTTTTATTCATTTTTAACAACATATAAGAAATTATTTTTTTAATATTTTTTCCCAATTAAATTTGAATATTGAGTACAAAATAATTATCAGAAATATAAAGATAAGAATAATAACACCATAATTTAA
>CAXETO010000086.1:0-3702 GCA_963999255.1 uncultured archaeon
ACTGTTGCAATTGATTGAGATAATTTTGCCGGATGTCTAATACTTGCATCTATTACTCCTGTACCAATTTTGATTTTACTAGTATTTGCTGCAATCATTGTTAATGTGGGAAATAGTTCTGGTACAGTCATATCTTTTGGTGATGCAAAGACTTGTGTTTCATCACTTAGCCATAACGAATCATAATCATTTTTTTCTAAAAACTTTGCTCTTTCTACAGTATCTGAAACTGATAAAGGATCAATAAACGCTCCAAAATTAGTCATAGTTATTCATCTCTATTCCTATAATTTATATATTTTCATATCCACACCAATCTAATATTGTTGATGCGATAGCTTTAGAAGATAATACTAAATCGTTAGTTTCTACATATTCATCTATTCCATGTGCTAGCATTAAATTACCTGGCCCATAAACTACTGATGGTATATTTAATTTATTTAACCAAGCTGCATCACATACTGCTGGAAATCCATGTATCTGAGCTTTCATACCTGTAGTATTTTCATGTGAATGACATAATATTTTTACTATTGGGTGATTCTGAGGAATTTCTGCTGGAGGCCAATGCATTTTCCATTCTATTTTTGGCATATTTTTACTTAACCAAGAATCTGATTTTGCTCTTCGAATTATACATGTTTCAATCTCATTTTTTATATTTTCAACTTTTTCATTTGGATGACACATTACTGCATATTCTATAGTACAGCGATCTGAAATAACAAATGGTACTTCCAGACCTTTTGGTGCCCCATGGAATACTCCTGGATGTATTGTAAAATGTCCAGGTTTAAATAATGGATGTTGTTTTGTTATTCCCCATTCTTGTTCTAATTCTTGAAGTGCACCAACAATTTTTATTCCTTTTTCAATTGCGTTAACTCCTATTTCATCTCCGCCACCACCCGCTCTAATTAATTCATCTCTAACAGTGCAATGTGTTGGTTTTCCTTCAATTTCTATACTAAACCATAGTACACCTATAGTAATTGGTGAGATAGATAATTTAATAGGTGGATCGGTTGGCTCAGTTACTATTGCCGCATCTGCTTTATATCCTGCATTTGTTACAGCACTAGTACCTATTTCATGGCTCATAGTTTCTTCTCCTATTACACTTTGAATTATTACATCACCTTTTAATTTAATTCCAGATTTTGTAATTGCCTCTAGAGCTTTTATCATTGATACTATACCACCTTTCATATCTGTAGATCCTCTTCCATAAAGTTTGTTTTTTACTATTTTTCCACTTATTGGATCATTATCGCTCCAAAGTTCAGGATCTCCAAAAGGAACCGTGTCTATGTGACCATTTAAAATTAATGATTTTCCCCCGCCACTACCTTTTAAAATTGCGGCTAGATTTGCACGTTTCTTATCTTTTGCTATAAATTCAGCTTTACAATTAAATCCTTCTACTACTGGTTTTAACACTTCATTATTTTCTGTTTCTCCGCCTGTTACTGCATCAACATCTACGCCAACATATAATGGATTTATACTTTGTATTTTTACTACTTCTGATGTTAAATTTATTATTTCATTTTTCATGCTATCTATTTGATTTAATACTTTCTGGATATCTGATTTTTGATTCAAAATAATCTATGTATAAATAGATGTTAAATTATATAAATTAAATTATTATTATAACATTTTTTTGATTGTTTTTATATTTATTAAATTATCTTTCTGATTTTATTTAATTGTTTAAATTAGTCTATAAAATTTTTTTCTTAGATCTTTTATATCTTTCTTTTCAATTATAAATTCATTATTCATTAAATAGCTTAAACAGGATTGCACAGTTCTTTTTGGTAAAGTACTTAATTTAACTAGTTCATCTTGATCTAAATCCTGATTATTTTTTATTATATGATATAAAAATTTAACTGATGGACTACCTTTTAATTTTTTGTATGATCTAGTTATTCCTCTAGTTTCTTTTTCTACTCCAATTCTTAAAGATTCTACATTTAATATCTCATTATATTTAATATCTGTTAAATTTACATCTGGACCAAATTCTAATATAAATAATTTTTGATAGTGTTTTGTTTTAGCTTCAAATATTATGTTTGGTGGACCGAATTTTCCTACAATCTCATCAACTAAATATCTATTTATTTCTTCATTATCATCTTCATTATTACTTGATTGTGTTATTATTACTTTTTCACTCCCTGAAATAAATGATTTTTCTATTTCATTTATTATCTCATTTATTTCATCAGCTGTATAATTAAATGAATATCTATTGTTTAATTCTATTTTAAATATGTATTTTATTTCATGTTTCTTTAAAATTTCTAAAAATTTATTATTATTATGTTCTAATTTATTTAGTTCTATTAAATCAAAATTATAATATTTGAGTTCATCTATAATACTTTTTATATTTTTACTGTCATTAACTATGTTAATTGTTGATAAATCTAAACAAATTTTGATATCTAATTCTTTATATTTTTCAATCAGTTGTTTAATTTGATTTTTATTTATTAAATAAATGTTTTTTAATTCTATTTTTATTATATCTATGTATTCTGAATATATTTCTAAATTTAAATCATTTATTATTCCATTATCTTTAATTATTGTTATTCCTGAATTTCGTGGTTTTCCTAATCTTTTTTTAATTGTGTTATTAAACAAATTCAATATTATTATATGTAAAAATAACGTGTAATTTATAGTTTTGTATAGATATATTCCTAATTTTTGCATATAATAAAATAATTTATACTTAAAATCTCTTATTAATTATATTTATGTTAAATTTAATTATTCTCATTTGAACTTATTTAAACATTTTAGGAAAAGTTATATAATAAAATTCTGAATAAAAATTAAATTGAATGATAGATTTAGTATATCTACTAAAGTTCTAAATATGGGACAAGAAGCTGCTTTTGGAATTCTATCTAAAGCAAAAGAATTAGAAAAAAAAGGTAAAAAAATTATTCATATGGAAATTGGTGAACCTGATTTCCCTACTCCAAAACATATTGTTGATGCTGCTATAACTGCTCTAAATAATGGTGATACTCATTATACTCCCACTCCAGGTCTTCCTGAATTAAGAACTGCTATTGCTAATTCTGTTTCTAAAACTTATGATACAAATATTGATTCTAATAATGTATTAGTTACTGTTGGAGGAAAAGAAGCTGTATTTGGTAGTATTGTTACTGTTACTGAAAATAATACTGAAATTATTTTCCCTGATCCTGGTTATCCTGCATATGAATCTGCAACAAATTTTGCTGGTGGAAAAGCTATTTCATGTAATTTAAAAGATGAATTTGATTTTAGAATGACTCCTGAAAATGTTAATGAATTAATTAATGATAAAACTATTGGAATAGTAATTAATAGTCCAGGTAATCCGTGTGGATCTATCTTAACCAAAGATGATGTTAAAGGTATAACTGAAATTGCCGTAGATCATAATTTATATGTAATATCTGATGAATTATATAGTTCCATAATTTTTGATAATGAAAAACATTTTTCTCCATTAAATTTTGTTGATAACCTTGATAATGTTATTTTAATTGATGGTTTCTCTAAGAAATATGCTATGACTGGCTGGAGACTTGGTTATGCTGTTGTACCTACTGCTGTCTCTCCACCAATGTCTAAATTATTAAATAATCTAACTTCTTGTCCAGCATCTTTTGTCCAAAGAGG
>CAXETO010000087.1:0-3651 GCA_963999255.1 uncultured archaeon
ATACTTAATGAATCAGTTGTAGAAGCACGTGATATCATATCTAAATCAATATCACTAGTAAAATTAAACAGAAATATATTATCTGCTTGCCTATATATTCCATCTTTTATTGCGTCAGGCTGATTTGTAATTAATGTAGGAAAAATTCCAAAATGTCTCATACGAGTAATTATATCATCCCAATATGTTTCTCTTAGATATAGATGTGCTTCTTCAGCAAATAAGAAGACTGGAGGAATAATATCACGTTCAAGCAAATGAGTTAATTTACTTAAAATTAATTCAACTGTCATTCTTCTTACAGAAGATGAAACTTTACCTAAAGAAATTATATTAATTGTACCGTTATTATTAATATTAAATAAATTTTCAAAAGTAACTGCATTTTCTTCAACATCAGTAAATAAATTAGAATGTTTAATTGTAGAAAATCTAGACGTTAATGCCTCTTTAACAAATTCATTGCCACGTGAATTATTGATTTCATTATTAAGATTATACATATTTAGAGAATTTTTTTCACTTAATTTATTCCATATGCGAACAAATTCTCGTAACGAAGCTGCAGGAACATCTAGAACATATTTTAAAATATGTATAAATGGTTGTAATCCTAAATATTTTAGATTAAATTGAAGATTATTACCAGGTAACAAAATTTCGACATTAGGATTATTAAGATTATTAGAATTATATTTATCTTTTAAACCCCAATATTCATTATTTAGATCAAAAATAACCATATTTGCACCATATTCAGATAATTGACTAACAAGTAATTTTGAAATATGAGATTTACCTGAGCCTTTTTTTCCTGTTATAATATTTAGAGAGCCATCAAGATTTTCAGCACATATTTTTAAATCTTCAATATCATCATATTTACCTAGAGAGAATCTACGTTTGCCTATATTAGTAACAGAATCAAAGATTTCTTTTAAAGTACATTTTCTAATTTGTGAATGAACTCGAGAGGGTATAGTAATTTTATTATTTTTTCCAGATAAATAACCTCGAAATTTACATTTTAAAATTTTCATATCTTTAATTATATTAGAAAAACTCTGTAAATTAAAATCATCATAATCTACACCTTTAATATCAGAAAACATTGCTTGTTCTCTTACAATTTCTTCGGCAGTACCAAAACAATCTAAATATGTTTGATCAAATACTTGAATAACAAGATCATTATTTTGATCTGATATTATTAAATAATCACCGATTTTACATTGTTCATTAGGATGGGTTAAAATAACATATTCGTCAGAATTTTTACTAAGTATTTTCAATATTATCACTCTAAAATTTTATTGATCCAAGAATAGTATTTCTTCTACCATAATTGTAATCAAAATTTACTCCAAATTTTTTCTTAAGTAATATTTTAATAGAAATAATATCTAATTTATTAAAAATAGATAGATGATGCGCTAACCTCAAAGAATCAGGATAACCTTTAGAAAACATATCATTAGAAAGAAGTTTACTTAGTAAATTAGCACAGTGTTTAGAATTATTAGATAAAATATCAGTTCTAAAAATTAGATTATCATTAGATAATTTAGTTATTAATATTTTTACATGTTTATTTAATAATAAATTTTTTTTATCAGTAGCATCAATAAAAATAGGTGCCTTATCAATAAGTGATAAAGCATCGGATAAAGTTAGAATAGATTTATTTTTTGATGTTTTAGATATAGCGATTAAATTATTTTCATTATCAAGATTTTTATTAACAAGATTATTAATTATTTGTTCATTGTAAGAATGCAAACATCCGTCAATTAAAATAATTGAATTATTAAGTAATGTGAATAATTTAGAACAAATATTAAATTCTAATGTATTTCGAATATATGTTTCAACAAAATCATCATGAGAAAGTAACATGTTTTTAACATATGAATTATCAGAAAAGGAATTAACAGTATTTTCATTAATTAAAGTAATAATTGGACCTAATCTTACATAATCTAATATTTTTTTATTATAAGAAAAAACTATAGTAATTCTAGAAGAAAAGATGGATCCTAGATTAAAATTTCCTATATGTATTGAAGTAGAATCAATAGCGGCTAATAAAGTTGGAACATTAAATAAATTAATATCCATATAATTTAATTGTTTATTAATTTCAAAATTAGATATAGAATTAATATCATTTAATGAATTATTAATTGTTAATTCACTTAAAATATTAGAATTATTAATTTTGGAGTCATTATATGAGTTTATAAATTCAAGTTTATTAGGCAAATTTATGTTTGAAATAGGAATATTTAATTGTTTGTTCAACATGAACAACAATAAGTACATGAAACTTATTAATAAGTATTGCGCAACATGTTCAACAATAAACAATATAGTGAAGAAAAATGATTAATGAGAATAAAGAAGAAATAAAAATTAAACTACGTAAAGGAAACTGGGAAGTTGAAATAACATGCTCAGAAGAACAAGTTAAACAATCAGTAGAGGGTGTATTAGCAGGAATAAACAGTTCTCCACTTGAAACTGCAAGAGAAAGTAGAGAGATAAAACCAAAACCTTCGTTAACATGTAGAAATTTACTAGAAAGATTGTGGAAGGATGAATGGTTTGTAGAAGAAAAGACATTAGCAGAAGTACACGAAGAATTAGCTAGAATAGGATATCATTATGATAGAACTGCAGTATCACATTCATTAACAGATTTAGTAAGAGAATCTATACTTACAAGAATTGGATCAATGAGAAGTTATAGATATATTCAAAAACGTCCACCATAACAAAATAATATCATAATATTTTTTTAGACAATACAGAACTAAGCCAATAAATACCTTGAGTAGTAATAGAATAATGAACAGAATTACTAGTAGAGTTTCTATTAACATATTTGAATTTAACTAATTCACTAAGACGTGAGCTAATAGACTTTAATTTTAGTCCAGTTAATTTTTCTAGTTGATTTAAATTTAATTCATTATAAGATATTTTATTTAATAGAAAAGCAATTTTAATAACAACAAATTGCAAACAAATAATAAATTTATCACTTAGTTTTACATCAATATTCCAAACTATTGGACCTTCCTCAGTTATTCTAATATATTCTTTAAATAGATCCATAAGATCGTGAACTGAATAATTAACAGAAATTTTATTTGCTAGATCAATATTAGGTATTTTTTTTGAGAAGAAATCATTTATAAGAATTAAAACTTTATCAGGATTACCAGAAAATTCCATAGACGAATTTTGATAATGAATTTTTATTTTAACTTCATTATTTAGAGTCATGTATAAGAGAATAATGAGTTTTAGGATATATTATTTACGAAAATTAATTGAATATATTATTTATTTGATATTATAGAAGTGGAAGCAGTATAAACATATTCACCATCATTACTTTTAAATCGACGTAATTTCCCAGATTGTGCGAGTCTCAATAGAGCAACTGCAACAGATTGTTTAGGATAGCTTAAACCATAAGATTGTAGAACTTTTCGTATTTCACCAAGTTTTTTAGGATTTTTAGCCCATTTATCTTGAAATATTTTAAGTAATATACTACTTAGAGATTCATCTTTAGAAACAATAAATTCAGGAAGTTGATTAGAAACATTTGATAAAGCATTATCATCATTATTGTTAGCATCA
>CAXETO010000088.1:0-3609 GCA_963999255.1 uncultured archaeon
CTAATTTTAATGTTTTAAGAATTAATTCCTCTTCATTCAATATTCCATATTTACGAATATTATCTAAGAATTTAATAGCGTGTTTTGCTCCAATATCAGATTTATGTTTATTTTTAACAGCTATTTCTTTCAGATCAGTAATAACTTCTCCAGGTCTAACTTCTTTTGGACACGCTTTAACACATTCATAACAACGAACACACCACCATAGACCATCACTAGATATACTTTGTAAACGTTCTTGTTTAGCATCATCTCGTGGGTCTACTGTAAAGCGATATAATTTTGCTAATGCAGCAGGGCCTGGAAATTCAGGATCCGTCATAACAGCAGGACAAGAAGAATGACAAGCACCACATGAAATACAATTAGGTGTGCCCTTAAATTCATTCACTTCATCTGTTTTCATTATATGTTCTTTTTTAGGCATAACGTGTTTTTCATCAGTTATTAACCAAGGTTTTAATTTTTTCATATGTGTCCAGAAAGGTTGCATATCGACAACTAAATCTTTTTGAACACCCATATTTTTCATTGGTTCAATAATCAATTTACCATGCATTTTAACTTCATCTTCAATTTGAGTATTACAAGCTAATTTACTATTATTATTTATAACCATAGCACATGATCCACAAATTCCAGATCTGCAAGAACAACGGTAAGATAAAGATCCGTCAAGATCATCTTTAATCTTTCTTAACCCATCTAAAATAGTCATACCTTTGTCTACTTTAATTTTAAAATCAGAATAATTAGGGTTCTCGTTTTTACCAGAATCATAACGATATATTCTTAGTGTAGTTTTCATAGATAAGACACTAATTAAAATTTTAAATTAACTAATAAATAAATTTAATCTAGAAAATAACTATAAAATGATAATAATTTAATAAGGATAGTAGAAAGATAGAGATAAAATAAAATTAACTAAAGAGAAATAATAATAAAACTATAAGTAATATTATATATAAAATACAATAATTTTTATTAATGTATTTACTAATGAGGATTTTAAATAACAATGAAAACTGATTACGATGTAATTGTAGCTGGAGGAGGAATTGCAGGAGTACTAACAGCAACTTCAATAGCAATTAATTCAAAAGAAAAATTAAAAATTTTAATTATTGACATAAATAAAAAAGAGGAATTAGGAAAAAAAACTGTGAACGGATGGATTTGTGGTGACGCAACAAGTAAGAATAGTGTAAAATTTATAGAAGAAAATTTAAACATAATATATGATGAACCTGAATTAGCACATAAAGTAAAAGGGGTTTTAGCTTATTCACCAGATCATAAAACTTCAGTTTTATTTGAAGGAGATGGATATGTTATAAATAGAAAAATATTACCTCAAAAACAGATGAATGAAGCATTAAAGCAAGGAGTTGAATTTAAATTTAATACAAGAGTAGAAAGTTTAATAGAAGAAAACGGATACATTACAGGAGTTAAGGTAAGAGAATTAGATACAAACAAGGTTTTCACAAATACATCTAAAATAGTAGTTGATTCCACTGGATCAGCTTCAAGATTAAGAGAAAATCTAACAATAGAAACGAAAATACAGAAAACTATAGATAAAAACGATATAGAGTCAACAGGAAGATATATTTACGAATTTAAACATGGTGAAGAAGATAAAACATTCTTTGATAAAGACTATTGTCTAATTCATTTAGATCAATATTTAGCTCCAGGAGGATATTCTTGGGTTTTCCCAAAAGAAAAAGGCAAAGTAAACATAGGTTTAGGAGTACAGAAAAGAGCCTTAGAAAATAGGAATAAAAAATATGATAAAAATGATAATTTAATTGGATTAATAGATCAATATGTAAAAATGAATCCAGTAATAACAAATCCAATATTATCAACTGATGAAAATGATATGGGTAATTTAGAGGGTACGTGGCAAGTACCTGTAAGAAGACATAACGATTGTTTAGTAGCAAATGGTTATGCAATAGTAGGAGATGCTGCTTGGATGCCTAGACCAATTGACGCAGGAGGAATAGGACCAGCAATATATGGAAGTGTAATTCTTGGCAAAGTAATAGCTACAGCAATTAAAAATAAAAATTATAGTGAAAAGAGTTTATGGAAATATAATATAGAATATATGAATACATATGGTTACAATATGGCTAGCTTTGAAATTTTGCGAAAATATTTACAAACTTTAACTAATGATGAGATAAGTTATGGAATGAAGAATTTTCTATCACAAGAAGATATTGACGATATTACTAGTCGTCAACATCCAAAATTCAATAAAGTTAAAATTTTTAATCCTATAATGCTAATAAAAATATTAACGCACACAAAATTAGCAAGTGGTTTAAAATATACTTCTAGTAAAAGTTCAAAACTAATAAAACATAATTTAAATTATCCTACGAATCCAGAAGATTTTGAAAAATGGCAAAAAGAATTATTAAATGAGATAAACGAGGCAGACATTAGATTTAATTTAAAAAATTAATTAACAAGAATTAAATAATAAATATAATTTAGACATTAATTGATAAACGATATTATACAATTTTCACTTAAGATATTTCAAATTTTATTAATATTCTTTTGGGGAACAATTTTATATTACAGAATAACTGATGAAAAGAAAATTCCACAAATCAAATATTCAAAACATAGTATAAAAAAAGCAATAACAATAATAATAACTGGAAGAAATGAGGAAAAAAATATTAAAAAATTATTAAATTCGTTAAAAGATCAATATTATAAAAATTTCGAAGTGATTTTTGTAGATGACGCATCAAATGATAATACAGTAAATGAAGTAGAAAAATTTTTAGATAAATTTAGTAAGATTAAAATTATTAAGATAAAAAATATAGTAAATAATAATTGGATAGGGAAAAATTGGGCGTGTTACAATGGATTCAAAGCATCAACTAATAACATATTATTATTCACAGATGCAGACATAATATATAAAAAAGAAGCTATATCCTCAGCTTTAGAATATTTTAAAAAAAATAATTTAGAAGCATTAACATTAATACCTGAAATAACTACTAAAAAGTGGTCTAAGATAATATTACCAACATTAAAACTAATAATGATGACATTATATTCACCAAATCAAGTAAATAATAAATTAAATAAAAAAGCATATGTTTATGGAAGTTTCTTTTTAATAAATAAACAAGCTTATATTAAAATTGGAACTCATAAAGCAGTTAAAAATGAAATAGTAGAAGACAAAGCAATAGGTGAGTTAATCAAAAGCAATCAAATGAATCTAAAAATGATATCAGGAAATAATTTAATTACTACTAATTGGAAAGAGGGATTGAAAGAGAATCAAGAGACATTAGAGAGAATAATATCTTCAGCTATAAAAAACAATATTTTAAACGGTTTTGGATTTACAATACTTGCTTTTTTCACAATGATATTTCCATATTTAATAATATTAAATACCTTGAATTTAGTTTTATCTAATAATATTAATTTAGACATATTGATTTTAATAATATTAACAATTTTAATGTTAGCAGCATTTGGATATGAAATAAAGAAACTTAACATAAATTTAATATTCATATTAACTCAACCAATAAGTTCAATATTATTTAT
>CAXETO010000089.1:0-3596 GCA_963999255.1 uncultured archaeon
GCTCGTTAATCTTTCTTTTATGTCCCGAAAAGATGTATGGACTATACCTGCACATCTTTATCCGCCAAATCCTACATTTAATAACTATCTTTATTATTTATACGTCACTGAACCATTTTATGAGGCAGAGCATGAAGATGAAACTGCTAGAAATTCTTTTGCTGCAATGTCTGGAGTAAAACGATTTCATATTGCACTTCAAAATAGTGTTATAGTTGCTGTTGCGACTACTACATTTACAATGTTTATAGCTGTACCTGCTGGATATGCTTTTGCAAGATTTAATTTTCCATACAGAAAAACATTATTATTATTTATCTTATTGTCTCGTGCAGTACCGCCTATTTCTCTAATAATTCCATACTATTATTTCTTTAAATCTGCTGATTTACTTGGCACTTACTATGGAATTATTCTTGCTTATATGACTTTAACTGTACCCTTAATAACTTGGATAATGGCTGGATTCTTTGCCACTCTACCAAGAGATGTAGAAAAAGCTGCACGTATGGATGGGTGTAATAGAATGCAAATGTTACGACGTGTAGTACTACCTTTAGCTAAACCAGGTTTAATGGCCGGTATAATATTATCGTTTCTAATATCTTGGAATGAATATGTTTTCGCTCTTTTTCTAGGGCAAGCAGGTAAATTAGGAAGTAATTACTTATATCTTACTCCTACAGTAATTGGTGGAACACCTAATATGGTGAGTACTATGGCAATCATTTACCTATTAATTCCTATTGCAGCAGCTATTTTTCTACAGAAATATTTTGTTAGTCTTAAAATAGTTGAACCAGGAGTAGAATATGATAGAACATGATTTTATCTTATCTTCTCTTTAATTATAGATTCTAATTCTTTATCTATTTCATATCCAATACTGTTTCTATTTAATTTCTTGGCTACTTTCATTGTTGTCCCTGTCCCTAAAAACGGGTCTAATACTATATCATTAATACATGAAAACATTCTAATTAATCTGTTTGCCACTTCTTCAGGAAATGCAGCAGTTCTTCTTCTAGTTTTACTATTATTCTGTTTAACTCCTTTAATTTCCCAAATCTGTGA
The DNA here is from genome assembly GCA_963999255.1 of uncultured archaeon. Taxonomy (GTDB): domain Archaea; phylum Thermoproteota; class Nitrososphaeria; order Nitrososphaerales; family CALBXV01; genus CALBXV01. Next base: position 1,075 of record CAXETO010000089.1, read on the forward strand.
AAACCATATGTTTCTTTCTTTCTTTGTGAATTTACTTTCATATCTTTGTTTATCTTTTGTATTAAATTCTCTTAATCTTCCCTTTCTAAATATTAGTATATATTCACAATCAAGTGTTACATATGCGTTTGGAGGTATAAATCCTGATCCAAGAAATGAATTTGGTTTATTTGTAGGTTTTTTCCATAAAACATATGGTAACGTTGTAAAACCTATTTTTTCACATTCTTCTATTATTCTTGCATGATTTGAATATAGTCTAAAATTGTTATCTACTCTTCTTGTTGAATCTCCAATATTTATACATAATATCCCTCCATTTACTAATACTCTGTTACATTCTTTCCATGTTTTTGCTAAATAAGTATGCATTTGATTATAATTCTTCACTCCCACTTTTTCAAACATTTTATCCCACATTTTAATCATTGGATATGGCGGTGAAGTTACAACTAAATGAACTGATTTTGTCTTGACTTCAGTCATATTTGTGCTATTTCCTATTATTACCGTATGTTTAGTCATATTTTTCTTCCATTTTTTAATATATCTTAATAATTATATTATTACTAGATATATTTCTTTAATTATAATTTTATGTTATATTTTATAAAAATTATTAAATACTAATTTTTTTTTAGACGCTATTTATGCATGATTTTTAACTATTAATATTATTATCTTACTATATATATAGTGGCAAAATTATCTGTTTTTTATGAGTGATAAAACATCAAATAATAATAATGTAAATCTCCATGAAAATCAAATATCTAGACGTAGCGCTCTAAGTACTGGTGGAAAAGCCGCTGCTGGTGTAACTATCTTATCTATAGCTGGTCTAGGTTATACTGTTGGTCAGTTATCTTCAATTCAACAAATTAATAATAATTTAACTAAAGATCTTGATAAAAAATCGTATCTTTTAGATTCCTGGTTAATTTATGGTGGTGGAAGTAATATTAAAAAAATGCCCAATATTGTTGATAAATCTCCTACTGTAAATATGGATGAAGTTTTCTATTTTAATCATAAATCTGCTACTTGTAGAGTTGATAACAATCCTGAACCATTTATAATGCCTAGCTATAAAATGGGTGAAATTGTTGTAGATCCGAACACTTTCTATATGGTTATGACTGCGCAGAATCTAGTTGTTAAATCTATTCAAGAATTTGATTCTACTTCTGAATTTTCTAACACTTGTGTTTTAGAAAGTTATGAAGGAGTATGTTTTACTGAAGCAAGTGTTAATAAACAAGTTTATGGATCAAGAATTGCTCCAGAACCTTTTACTTCTGAAATAAATGTTGTTGATGCTACATCCTTTGCTTTTACAGCATATTTTGATGAAGCTAGTGCTCCAGTAAATTTTGCTATTTTTGGACCTAAATTTACTTTTACTGGTGAAATAACTTCTGGATCAGTAGTAGTTAAAAAATTATCTGAAGCATCACAAACTCTACCTAGAAAGCCAATTAGTTAATAATTTTAATATAAAAAATATAATAATGTGAAAAGATATAATTATGAAAAAATCTATTTTTACTTATTTATTCATATTTCTGTTATTTAGTAATATTTTAATCATTATGGTTTATGCAGATGATTCTTATGATGTCGATTACATAACTAATTATTATAGTTTTGACGGTTCTAATGTTAATATTAAACATCCATTGTGGGGTTCAGCAAATTCTACTCTTAAGAGACTTGTACCTTCTGCATATTCTGATAATATATCTACTCCATCAAATTCTCTTTCTCCAAATCCTAGATTTATTAGTAATGTTATATGTGATCAATCTAATGAATTAAACCCTCTTGATGAAAGAGAATTGAGTGATATGAATTGGGTATGGGGTCAATTTATCACGCATGATATAGTGTTTACGCCTACTACTAGTTTTGATCCAGATCTACGTGATTTAGAGAGAATTCATATTCTTGCTCCTTCAAATGATGATTTTTATAATATAAATCAAACAATGATGTCTATTTCTAGAAATATATATGATCCTAAAACAGGTTTAGCTTTAGATAATCCACGTGAACAAATTAATACGGTCTCAGCTTGGATTGATGGTAGTGGAGTTTATGGATCATCACTGTCGAGATCTAATTCTCTGAGAACTTTTGAATCTGGTAAATTAAAAGTTGTTACTCATAATGATGGTGATTTATTACCTCTTGCCTCTCTTGACTCTTTTGAAACAAAAGATACTCCTCTTGGTCAGGCTTTCTTTGCTGGTGATGTTAGAGCAAATGAAAATATTGGTCTTACTGTGTTACATATATTATTTATAAGAGAACATAATCGTTTAGCTGATGAAATACATTCTTCAAATCTTGATCTAACTGATGAACAAATATTTCAAAGAGCTCGAAAAATTAATACTGCTATTATTCAATCTATCACATATAATGAATTTTTACCATCACTTGGTGTAATTCTTGATGATTATAATGGATTTAACTCATCAATTAATCCACAAATTTCTCATATATTTTCTACTGCGGCT
>CAXETO010000090.1:0-3545 GCA_963999255.1 uncultured archaeon
TCTACATTTAAACCACATCCAATTTTTATAGATAAAGGAGTTGGATCAAGAATATACGATGTTGATGGTAACAAATTCATTGATTATTATTTAGCTGCTGGACCTTTAATTCTTGGTCATAATCCAAAAATAGTCATAGAGGGAGTCAAAAAACAATTAGATAAAGGCACGATATTTTGGAGTGAAATACCGTTAACTATTGAATTAGCAAAAAATATAACAAATATTATTCCAAGTGCAGAAATGGTTAGATTCTCCTCAACAGGTACTGAAGCAGTAATTCACGCTATAAGAATGGCAAGAGGTTTTACAAATAAGAATAAAATCATAAAATTTGAAGGGCAATATCATGGAGATATTGATTATTTTATTACTGCATGGTCATATGATAAAATTGGTGGTCCAAAAGATAATCCATTTAAGGTTGCAGAATCTAAAGGAATACCAGAAAAAGTATTAGATGATATTTTAATAGCAGAATGGAATAGTGTGGAATCAATTGAAAAAATAGTATTAAAAAATAAAGATGAAATTGCAGCTATTATTACAGCGCCTATAGTTTGTAGTTGTGGAGTAATACCTCCAACACAAAAATATTTACAAATACTAAGAAAAATATGTAATGAAAATAACATATTATTAATATTTGATGAAATAGTAACAGGTTTTAGAGTTGCATTAGGTGGTGCTCAAGAATATTACAAAGTTATTCCAGATATTTGTATAACAGGTAAAGCTATGGGCAGTGGATTACCAATTAGCGCAATAATGGCTAAAGAAGAAATAATGAATATATTAAATGACGATAAAGTAATCCATCTAGGAACATTTAATGCCAATCCTTTATGTATTACTGCTTCAAATATTACTATAAATCATCTAAAAGAAGGCGCGTTAGATTATATACATAAACAAGGAAATAGATTAATTAAAGGAATAAAGAATTCAATTCAAGATTTAAAAATAGAAGCAATAATTCAGGGACATGAATCAGTTTTTCAGCTATTTTTTACTAAATTAGATCAAATAGAATCATGTAGAGAATTAAATAAAGTCGATCATAAAAAATATGAAGAATTCAGTAGTGAATTAAGAAATAGTGGTGTTTGGACATATCCAAAAGCAACTGGACATTGGTTTATCTCAGAGGCGCATGATGATGAAACAATAGATGAAACAATTAATATTATTTATCAAGCTTTAAAGAAAACAAAATAGAATTATTAAATTATTTTAGTGTTTTGTTAATTTGATCAATAATAGCATTAGACATTTCAGAAAGTTTGGAATTACCTTTTAGATCATAAGTAACATGTTTTCCTTCAGTAATAACATGATTTACAGCATCAAAAATTAATTTACTATTATTTTTTTCATCAATATAATCTAGCATCCAAGCTCCAGATAATATAGTCGCGGTAGGGTTTACTTTATCAAGACCTGTATATTTAGGAGTACTTCCATGAGCGGGTTCAAACATAGCATAATTATCACCATAATTACCAGAATAAACACAACCAATACTGCCAATTAATCCAGCACATTCCTCAGATATTACATCCATAAAAAGATTAGTACTTAGAACAACACTTTGATTAAATCTTTGTGGATTCTTAACAATTTGTTGAGCAAAATTATCTATAAAATAATCTTCTATCGCAATATCAGGATAGTCAGATCCAATTTTTTTTACAGAATCAAAAAACATGCCATCAGTAATTTTCAGAATATTAGCTTTATATAATGGAACTACTGTCTTCCAATTCTTATTTTTAGCTATTTCAAATGCTTGTTTTGCTATTCTTTCACATGATTTTCTAGTTATTTTCCTAATAGCGATACTAACATCATCACTAAGTTGATATTCAATTCCAGTGTAAAGACCTTCAGTTGCCTCTCTTACACATATAAAATCTACTTCACCTAATGGTCCAACATGATTTGTAAAAGTTTTAATTGGACGAATATTAGCATATAGATCAAAATGTTGTCTAATAGTAACAGCTACACTTTTTGGCGTTCCAGGTGTAGGAGTAGTAGTAGTAGGACCTTTAAAACATACATCAGATTCTTCCATAGCATTCCAAGTTTCTTTTGGAAAATAGCTATCTCCACCATTTTTTTCCCACCATTCTGATCCTGCCTCACACATAATAAATTCAGCTTTTGTATCAGTAGCTTTCAGAACATTTAGCATCGCCTGTACTAATTCAGGACCGGCGCCATCTCCATTAATTACTGCAATTTTCTTAGTCATTGTATAATATTTTCCACAATTTATACCTAGATAAAGCTTTTCAAGGTTAATAAGAAAATTTAGTAAATTATAAGAAATTCAGTAAATTCGTTTTGATAAGGAAGATAATTAATAACACAATTATCTATTTTAGCAAATTCAGGACCTGACTGAGCCCAATAAATTAATTTTTTAACAACATCATCTTTACCTTCTACAATAATTTCTAGTTCATCATTTAACAAATTTTTAACATAACCTGTTAAATTTAATTTATCAGCTTCTTTTTTAGTAGAATAACGAAACATAACATTCTGAACAGTACCTGAAATAATTAAATGAGCTCTAATTTTATACATATGTAAATAATATAAATTAATTATTAATAAAAAAGTTAATGATAATTTAAATATTTATAATAAAAGAAGTACTAATTCCAACAAATATTAGAATTAAACCAAGAATTAGTTTTATTCCAAAATTTTCCAAATTTCTATTAAGAGTATAAGAAAAGATTATAGTAAAAAATGGAAAAGAACCTATTAAAGGTATAACAGTAGTTACTGGAAGCATATATAAAGAAAAGTATCTACATAATTGCCCTAAACTAACAGTTACACCAGCAATAATCAAATAAATATAAGTATTTGGAGTTTTAATTTTAATTACTCCGAGATTTTTAATTAATTTACCTGATGGAAAATAAACAATCAAAGCAAAAACATAAGATAGAAAAACTGCTAATACTGGCGAAGAGAAAGATGGAGACCAAATTTTTACAATTATGTTTGAAACAGCAACTAAAAAGACAGCGCATGAAACATAGAATATTCCTTTATAGAAATTAACAGAAGTGATACTAGAATCGTTATTTTTACTTGATGATACAAAAATTATTCCAACTATTATAATAAAAACAGTTAATAGTAATCCAGTAGTTATTTTTTCTAATAAAACTAGATTACTGAGAATCATAGTTAAGATAATACTAGAAGAGAGAACAGGTGTAGTTCTATTTGATCCTATTTTTTGAATTCCTTCATATAATAAAGATCTACCCCCTACAAAATGAAATATACCTGCAATACCAATCATTACAAAATCAAATATAGAAAGAGAAGTTAATGTAAAAATATCTCCAGTAATAAGTAAAATAGGAATAAATAATAATAAACCAATAAATAATGAAGTTATAACTCCAGTATAGGTATTAGAAGTGAGCAGACTACGTCTTTGTATAACTGTATGAAAACCAAAAAAAATAGCTGAACAAAGAGCTAAAATTAATCCGAGCATATTAAATTAAATA
>CAXETO010000091.1:0-3493 GCA_963999255.1 uncultured archaeon
TCTTTTTATCTATATTATATAATTTATCATATTATATTCTTTTTCTATTATGAACTGTTTATGTTAATTTTTCATAAATCATTTTATATTTGTTATCTAAAGTTTTAATAATAACTTTGGATATAATTTCACTATGTATCCCAAATCATTTGAATATATCTCTCCAAAAAATATTGATGATGTGATTAGTTTACTTGATAAATACAAAGACGACGTTAAATTAATTAGTGGTGGACATAGTTTAATTCCGTTAATGAAACTTCGATTAGTTTCTCCACAAATAATTGTTGATCTAAATAATGTTTCTGGTTATAATAATATTGCTTTAAATCAAGATATGTTATCTATTGGATCTCGTGTAACTCATCATGAAATTGAAATATCTAACTTATTGAAAGAAAAATGTTATATCCTTACTGAAACTGCTGCTCTGATCGGTGATCCTCAAGTTCGTAATGTTGGAACTATTGGTGGTGCTTTGGCTCAAGCTGATCCTGCTGGAGATTGGGGTTCAGTTATGTTATCACTAAACGCTGAATTTAAAGTTAAAGGTAAAAATGGTGAGAGATCAATTAAACCTATTGATTTCTTTAAAGATTATTATGAAACTGATTTAACTTATGATGAAATTCTTACTGAAATAAATATTCAAGTTCCAGATAAATCTCAAGGTGGAGCTTATCTTAAGTTAGAAAGGAAAATTGGAGATTTTGCTACTGTAGGTGTTGCTGTACAATTATCTGTTAATAAAGAACATGTAGATAAAATTGGTATTGGTCTCACTGCTGTAGGCAATACTCCAATTAAGGCAATTAAATCTGAAGAATTTCTGTTAAATAAACAAATAACTGATAATAATATAATTGAAACTGCTAATATAACTGCGCAAAATAGTGATCCAAGTGATGATATTAGAGGTTCTGCTGAATATAAAAAAGCTATGGTTAAAGAATTTACTATTCGTGCAATTAAACTCGCTATTAAACGTTGTAAGGGGAATTAAAAATGAGTAATAAAATTTTAACGCCTAAGAAAAAACATAATATTAATGTAAAAATAAATGGAGTTAACTATGAAAAAGAAGTTGATTCTAGACTCTTATTGGTTCATTTTATAAGAGAAACTATAGGTTTAACTGGTACTCATGTTGGCTGTGATACTACTAATTGTGGTGCATGTACAATTATATTAAATGGTAAATCTGTTAAATCTTGTACTATGTTTGCTGTACAAGTAAATAATAAAGAAATTATTACTATTGAAGGAATTAGTAAAGATGATAAATTACATCCAATTCAAGAAGCTTTTTGGGAAGAGCATGGATTACAATGTGGTTTCTGCACTCCTGGATTCATTATGCAAACTTATAATTTTCTTAAGGAAAATCCTAAACCTACTGAAAAAGATATTAGATTAGGTATTTCTGGAAATCTCTGTAGATGTACAGGTTACCAAAATATCGTGAAAGCAATATCTAAAGCTTCAAAAAAACTTGATAAATAAATAGTGATTTTAGATGGCGGTTTCATCGTTATTTGGCGCTAAGGTAAAACGAGTTGAAGATCCTAAATTAATTACTGGTAAAGGTATATACGTTGATGATATTACTCTTACTGACATGTTATATATGACTGTTCTGCGCAGTCCCTATGCTCACGCTAAAATTAATTCAATTGATTTATCTTCTACTCTAAAAAATCCAAATGTTGTTATGTGTGTTACTGGTAAAGAACTAAAAAATGAAGTAAATTATTTGCAAGTTGGATGGGATGCTAGTTCTGCAAATCCACCATCTAAGGTACCTAAACGTTATCCTTTAGAATCTGATAAAGTCAGATATGTGGGTGATGGTGTTGCGGCATTAGTTGCTACTGATAAATATACTGCTAAAGATGCTTTAGAATCTATATCTATTGATTATACTCCTTTATCTGTTGTTACTAAGCCTAAACAGGCTATTGCTAAAAATGCGCCTATTCTTCATGAAGAACTAGGTTCTAATGAAACTTGGAATATTAAAATGCAATTTGGTGATTCTACTAAATCATTTAATGATTCTGATGTTGTAATAAAAGAAAAATTAATTAATCAACGTTTGATTCCTTCTGCAATGGAGACACGTGGTGTTGTAGCCTCTTATAATTTGGGTACTAAACAATTAACTTTATGGTCTTCTACACAAATTCCACATCAATTAAAAAAATACTTGTCTTTTACTCTACGGATATCTGAAAATAAAATTAGAGTTATTGCTCCTGAAGTTGGTGGTGGCTTTGGCTCAAAATTAAATTTTTACCCTGAAGAAGCATTAGCTTGTTATTTATCAATGAAAACTGGAAAACCAGTTAAATGGATTGAAGAAAGACGGGAAAATATGACTAATACTATTCATGGTCGAGATTATGAAATAGATGTTGAAGCTGGGTTTAAAAAAGATGGTACAATTCAAGGAGTTAAATGTAAAGTATTTTGTAATGTTGGTGCATATTATATGCACTTCACTGCACTTTTACCTCATTTAACTGCTTTAATGATTCCTGGTTGTTATAAATTACCTAGTCTTGATTATGATTGTCATGTAGTTCTTACTAATACTATTTCTACGGATGCTTATAGAGGTGCAGGTCGTCCTGAATCTATTTATATTATTGAAAGAATTATGGACTTGGCTGCTCTAGAACTTGATATGGATCCTGTTGATATTAGACTTAAAAATTTTCCTAAATCCGATGAATTTCCATTTACTACTACTGTTGGATTAGTTTATGATAGTGGAGATTATTCTAATGCGCTTAATGAAGTTCTTAAACTTGTTGATTATTCTACTTTTAGAAATAAACAAAAAGAATTAAGAAAACAGAATAAGTATATAGGAATTGGTTTTTCGTCTTATACTGAAATATGTGGTTGGGGACCTTCTGCTGGTATAGAAGCCACATATCCTAAAACTAATGCTGTATTAGGTAAATGGGAATATGGTGCAGTAAGATTTGATCCTTCTGGAAAAGTGACTGTTGAAACTGGTTCTTCACCTCATGGTCAAGGTAATGAAACCACTTGGGCACAACTTGTTGGACATGAACTTGGAGTTTCTATGGATAATATAGTAGTATTACATGGCGATACTGATGTAGTTCCATATGGTGTAGCTACTTATGCAAGTCGAAGCGCTACTTTAGGCGGTGTTGCAGTTCATAACGCATGCCAAAAAATTAAAGAAAAAGCAAAATTAATTGTAGCTAAACAATTTGAAGCTAGACATGAAGATATTGTCTTTAATCAAGGTAAATTCTCTGTTAAAGGCCTTCCTGAAAAATTTATGTCAATAACTGAAGTTGCAAAAAGTGCTTTTGTAGCAGATAATTTACCTGAAAATGTTGAACCAGGTCTATCTGAAACCTCTTTTTATGATCCATCTAACTTCACTTTTCCTTTTGGCGCTATATCTATTATTGTTGAAGTTGATATTTTGACTGGTGAAATAAAAATAATA
>CAXETO010000092.1:0-3467 GCA_963999255.1 uncultured archaeon
ATGTGTTTTTTTAACAGAATTAATTATAGTATCTGTATCTAATGGAGACAATGTTCTAGGATCGATAACTTCAAGTTCCACACCATCTTTAGCACATTTATCAGCTACTTCAAGTGCATGTAAGACCATCTTTTGTATAGCAACAACAGTTACATCTTTACCTTCACGTTTAACATCAGCTTTACCAATTGGTATTGTATATTCTTCTTCAGGAGCTTCACCCTTTGTCTCATATAATGTAATATGTTCAAAGAAACATACAGGATCATCATCTCTAATAGCAGAGATCATTAATCCTTTACAATCATATGGAGTAGATGGAACTATTGTTTTGATTCCAGGAATATGAGCCATCATAGAGTAAATAGCATCTGAATGTTGACCAGCAGCACTCCATCCACATCCATTAGGCATTCGAATAACAAGAGGTGCATTAGCTTGACCACCAGACATATATCTCATTTTAGCTATATTATTATAAATTTGATCCATTGCACAACCAAAGAAATTAGCAAATTGAAGTTCAGACACTGGTCTTAATCCACACATAGCTGCACCAAGAGCAGCTCCAGTATAGCCAGATTCAGATATAGGAGTGTCTATAACTCTATTGCGACCAAATTTTTTAACTAGACCTTTAGTAGCGCCCATTGATCCTCCTTCACATTCATCACCGTCTAGATGTTCTATGCCAGCACCACCAGCTATATCTTCACCTAATAAAATCACTTTAGAATCTCTTTCCATCTCATTAACAAGAGCTTCATTTAACGCTTGTCTAAAAGTTATAATTCTACTCATAATAATCACTTATAACTAACATATACATCATCGTATACTTCATGAGCCTCAGGTGGCTTAGCTTGTTGTCCAAATTTCCATCCTTCATCTATTTCAACATTAATTTGTGATTCTATATCTGAAATTTGTTTATCGCTAACAGCATTTGAATTTAATAGATTATTTTTATACTTAAGTATAGGATCATATTTATCAAAATTTGCTTTTTCTTCTTCAGTTTTATATCTTTGAGAATCACCTACAAAATGACCATATTTTCTTTGACCACTGCTATCAATTAATGTTGGACCATCACCTTTTCTTGCACGGTCAACAGCAAATTTAGCTGCAGAATAAACTTGTAATACGTCAGAAGTATCAACTAGTAATCCTGGAATATCATAAGAAGCAGCACGATCTGAAACATGTTTACATGATAAGTGATATTTAGAAGGTGTTTGTTCAGCAAAACGATTATTATCACATACATAAATAACAGGTAATTTCCAAATAGCGGCTAAATTAATAGATTCATGAAAAGTACCCTGATTAGAAGCGCCATCACCAAAAAAACATATACTAACATTGTCTTTCTTTTGATATTGAAAAGCGAGTCCAGCACCAGTAGCTGTTGGTATTGAAGCGCCAACAACAGCATTAGCACCAAGCATACCTTTACTAAGATCAGTAACATGCATAGAACCACCTTTACCTTTACATAATCCTTCTACAGAACCCTGCAACTCAGCAAACATTTCTTTAACAGCAACACCTTTAGCAATTGAATGCCCATGTCCACGATGTGTACTTCCTACTACATCATCTACTCTTAGATTTACACAGACACCAACAGCAGTTGATTCTTGTCCAACATATAAATGAACAAACCCAGGAAGTTTACCTGCTTCAAATTCAATTTTTATTCTATCTTCAAATACACGAATTCTATACATAGACTCATATATTTCCAATAATTTTTCCTGATTAATTTCAGGAATTGAATATAATTTATATGACATTATGATTCAATTATTACAATATAACATTAAAGTTTTTAACTATTTAGATTAGTATAACATATTTAGAGGATAAATGTTAGATTTTTATAATATACCCGCAATAGATACCCACGCACATAGTTTCACCAGTGAAACACAAAAATTAAATGTAGAAAATTTACCAAAACAAATGTATTTTGCAAGCGAAAAAGATCCTGAATTACAAATTTTATATATGCATTTCATTAAAGAAATGGGAAAATATTTAAGATGTAATCCAAACCCAAAGGAGATTGTTAAAATAAGAAACTCTCGATCAACAGATTACAAAAAATACATAAGAGAATTATATGCAGATGCTAGATTAGAAGGAATAATAATAGATGATGGTTATTCAGAAGTAGCTGTATCACACGCTTTAGCAAAATTTGATTTAAACGCCTTTAGTGATTTAACTCAAATTACTACTCGAAGAAAAACAAGGTTAGAGCCATTATTAAAAGAAACAATAGATAGATCAAGCACATTTGAAGAATTTGAATCTAACTTCCATGAAGAAGTAGAAGATAGAGTAAAAAATCAAGGAGTAATGGCTATAAAACGTATAATAGCTTATAGAACAGGATTAGAAATAGAAAATCCTACAAGTTCTGAAGCTAAAACAGACTTCAATACTTGTAAAGAAAATGATGCGTGGACTAGAGAACATCATTTCGATATTAAGAGACTTAGAGATTATGCAATACATATGTCTATAGAAAATTGTAATAAATTTAAGATACCTTTTGTAATTCATACAGGATATGGTGATGTGGATTGTGTTATAAAAAAAGTCAGTCCATTAAACTTAATGCCTTTATTAAAAGAAGAAAATACTAGGAAAATTAAACTTGTATTAATACATGGGGGTTATCCAGATTCAGAAGCCGCTGGTTGGTTATCATCATGTTTTGAAAATATATACGTTGATTTTTCAGTATACACCCCTTATTCACATGCTAATTTAGCAAACAAATTATTAGGAGTACTAGAAATGGGTCCTACATCTAAAGTATTATATGGTTCAGACGCAGGTGCAATACCTGAAGGTCACTGGCTAAGTGTTAAAATATTTAAACGAGCATTAAGTGAAGCACTAGACAAATATATGAATTTTGGTTCGATAGATGAAAATGAAGCTTATCAAATAGCTGAGAGAATTCTATATAAAAACCATCAAAATGTATTCGGAACTAATAAATAAATTACGATGAAAAATGACTTCAGAAAACACATTATTAAATGAAATACGATCAAAGTTTCCAAGAGCTGGAAGTGATGTAAATGGAAGAAAAAGAATATTCTTAGATAACGCAGCTGGATCTTTAGTATTAAAAACTGTAGCAGATGCCGAAGCAAAAGTTATTTTGGATTATTTTCCAAATGTTGGTGCAACATCATGGGAATCACAAAAAAATGAAGAAGTAATTGATGAAGGAAGAAAAGGAGTACAAGATCTTCTAAATGCTGAACATAAAGAATCTATAATTACAGGTGAATCAGCAACTGGATTATTCTTTCATTTAAGTTATACATTAGGTAAAACAATGAAAGAGACAGATAATGTAGTTATAACAGAATATGAACATTATGCAAATGTCAGTCCTTGGTTAGAACTTGAGAGAAGAGGAGTAATTAAAGAAGTAAGAT
>CAXETO010000093.1:0-3422 GCA_963999255.1 uncultured archaeon
AATTTATTTTTTTTAGCATTTTTTTTACATAATGAAATAGCCTTTGTAGAAAGATCAGAAAAGTAATAATTATTTTTTAGTTTTGTAATGTTGCGAATTGATAAACCAACATATCCAGTTCCACAACCAAGATCAAGAATATCATGTTTTTTATTAATAAATTTAATTGCGCTATTTACCAAAAGATCACTTGTAGCGTTTGGAATGAAAACTTTTTTTGATTGAATTATCATAAGATTTTATTCCATTTTATTAGTGCTGAGCCCCATGACAAACCAACACCATATCCTGCTATAATTACATTATTATTATTTTACATTCCAATAAGAGAATTTGCATTATTACTTACAGGTAAGGGAAATCCAATTACGTTAATCGCTTATATATTAATAGGATTAGCCGCATCATCAGTAGTATTACCTATAATTTACAAATATGTACGAAGTAAAAGAAAAATAAAACAAAAATAATAATTATTAAGAATTAATAATTGTGTTTATTAAATAAATTCTTATATAAAATTAATTCCTGAAAAAAAATTAAGAATAATAATATTGAAAATAAAAAATTTATTAAATTTTAGTGGAACATATAAGATATATGAAAGATACTTAACTAAACAAATTCAGAAACAACCAAAACCACAACATATAGGAATAATTTTAGATGGTAATAGAAGATGGGCTCAAAATAGTAATAAACCAAGATGGTTTGGTCATTATAAAGGTGCTGAAACTGCCAATAATTTAATGACGTGGTGCAGAGATTTAAATATAAAAATTATTACATTATATGTGTTATCTGCAGAAAATTATAATAGAAAAAAAGAAGAATTAAACGAATTATTTAATTTAATATATGAAAAATTGGATATTTTAATAAAAGATGAAAGAATTCATAATAATAAAATAAGAGTAAAAGCTTTAGGTAATAAAAAAGTACTTCCAGAAAAAATTATAAAGATTTTAGATAACATTGAAAAACAAACTGAAAATTATTCAGATAATTATCTTAATATTGCAATAGCATATGGAGGAAGAAATGAAATTTTAAACGCTATTAAAAAAATCACAGAAGATATAAAACGAAAAAAAATAAATACAGAACAAATTAATGAAGAATTAATAGAGAAATATCTGTATACATCACATTTACCAAAACAAGAACCAGAATTAATAATTAGAACATCAGGAGAAGAAAGATTAAGTGGGTTTTTATTATGGCAAAGTGCATATAGTGAACTAGTATTTTTAGATGTATATTGGCCGGATTTTCGTAAAATTGATTTAATGAGAGCTATAAGAACATATCAGAAACGTGCAAGAAGATTAGGTGAATAATTAAAATATAATGATTAATATAATATATAACTGATAATATTATACAAATTATGCCAGCAGATATGATTATTGGAGGACAATTTGGAGATGAAGGTAAGGGTAAAATAATATCTTATATAGCTACAAAAGATGATCCAGAAATTATCGTAAGAGGTGGAGTTGGACCAAATGCTGGTCATACTGTTGTATATAATGGAAAAGAATTAAAACTTAGAATGTTACCATCAGGAGTTATTAACAGAAATTCTAAATTAATGATTAGCGCAGGAGTATTAATAGACATTAATGTATTATTTAGAGAAATTGAAAATACAAATTCAAAATCAAGAATATTAATAGATAATTTATGTGGAATTATAGAAAATAAACATATTGAGATAGATAAAAAAGGACATCTAAAAAATAAAATAGGAACTACAGGCACTGGAACAGGTCCTGCACAATCAGATAGAATTTTAAGAGTGGCTAAAACTGCATCCGAAACACCAGAACTAAAAAAATTATTAGGTAACGTATCATCTGAAGTCAATAATTCATTAGATAAAAAAGAAAAAATTCTAATAGAGGGTACACAAGGTACTTTTCTTTCATTATATCATGGAACTTATCCATATGTAACATCGAAAGATGTTACTGCGTCAGGATTATGTTCAGATATAGGAATTGGGCCAAAGAGAATTAATGAGATAATTTTAGTAATTAAATCATATACAACAAGAGTAGGAGCGGGACCATTAAAAGATGAATTAACGATTAATGAAACAAAGAAACGTGGATGGCAAGAAATTGGAACAGTAACTGGAAGAATGAGAAGAGCCGCACCATTAAATTTAAATTTAATAAAAAAAGCGAGTATATTAAACAGTGCTACACAAATCGCTTTAACTAAATTAGATATTTTATTTCCAGAATGTAAAGGAATTACAAAAATATCGGAATTAACTCCAGAAGCACATAAATTTATCAAAGATATAGAAAATTTTGTTAAAATACCAATTACATTGATTGGAACTGGAAAAGATAATTCAGAAATTATTGATATAAGAAATAGGTAATATAAAGATTATCTTACAAATTTTATTCTAGTTATATATGACAAAATAATTCTCAGAGATTGAGCAATATAACGCCCTTTATTTAAAACAAGATAATATTTATTTTTTTTAAGATCAAGAATCAATAATTCATAGTCAGATATTATTTGATTGACATTATCAAAAGGATTTTGAATTCGTTTTCTTTTCTCAAAAACACGATCTACAGTTTCAATAGATAAATAATTTTTAAGAAGAAATAAGTTATATTCAAGATCAAAATGGATTTTCCACAAATAAACATAATATTCACATATATCTTTATTTTTCATATTTTTAATAAGAATAATATCATTATGTGTTTTTTTTAAACTTGATTTGATTAAATTTAATTTATTTTTAATAATATGTCACATAGAATATAAAGAAATAACTTATTTTTATTGTTTAACAATTTTTTTTAATAAGACCATGCTTCAATGGGAATCTTCATTTTAGAATTTATTATATTAATAACACTATTAGGATCAGTATTAGTAAACCATAAATTTTGATTATCTGGAATAATAGATCCATGTTCATCAATTTTTTTGCTGGTTAAATTTATTGTAAAAACATCATCTAATTTAGTAATAAATATAAAATAATACCTAGTTTTATTTTCATCAGCCCGTATTCGAATTCCTTCATCAAGATCTAAAGTATAAATTAATTCTTTTAATTTTTTTAAACTATTAATTTTATATTCTTGATATTTTTTCATTAAATAGATAAATACTAATTACTAATAAAATTATTACTATAATTAATAAGAAAAAAAATGACTTTAAAGATATATAATACATTAACAGAGAAAAAAGAAGAATTTATACCACTAAACAAAAATAAAGTTAAAATTTTTACATGCGGACCAACAGTATATGATTCACCACATTTAGGACATGCTAGAACATATATTTTTTATGATGTTATGATTAGATATTTGAAATTAAAATATAATGTAGAATATATAGTAAATATAACAGATATTGATGATAAGATATATCAA
>CAXETO010000094.1:0-3413 GCA_963999255.1 uncultured archaeon
AGAAAATTTTTTTAATATTAATATGATTTTAGGATTTTTAACTGGTTTTCTAATATCCTCATTTTCTATGATTGTTAATGATTATTATGATGTTGATGTGGATCGAATTAATAGTCCTAACCGTCCTTTAGTGAAAGGCGATATTAGTTTAATAAACGCTAAATATATCTCTATTATGTTTCTATTCCTTGGTCTTTTATCTGCATTATATATTTCTTTAATACATTTTGTTATTGCCTCTATTTTCTCTTTTGTTTCTTGGTATTATAATTTTAAAGGAAAAAAATATGGTTTAATTGGTAATTTTCTAGTTAGTTTATCTATTTCAATTCCATATATCTACGGAGGCTTAATTCATAATATTTATGATCCATTAATAATGGTGTTAGCAGGAATTACTTTTCTAGCTTCAACTGGAAGAGAAATAATTAAAACAATTTCTGATGTTGAAGGTGATAAATTAAGGAAAATCAGTTCTATATCAATTGTTTATGGAATTAATTATGCTGCAATTCTAGGCTCGTTATTCTTTATATTGGCTGTTATTATTAGTTTGATACCTATATTTATGTCATTAGCTGGTACTGTATATTCTGTTTTAATTATGTTACCTAATTGCCTATTTATTTATCTATCTTTTATTATGTTAAAAACTCGTGATTCTAAAACTGCTATAAAAGTTAAAAAAATTGCTTTGTTAGGTATGTTATTAGGACTATTATGTTTTATATTTGGCGGAATCTACAGGTAGTTGTTTATGTGGACTGAAAAATATCGACCAATTAGCCTCTCCTTAATGGTAGGCAATGAAAACGCTCGTTTATCTTTATATCATTGGCTCAAAAATTGGAAACAGGGAATAAAACCTGCTTTACTCTTAGGTCCTCCAGGTATTGGTAAAACAACTGCAATTTATATTTTAGCAAAAGAATTTAATTATACGATCTGGGAATTTAATGCTAGTGATATACGTAATAAACAAGGTTTAGAAACCAAGTTATCTCCATTATTTACTCATTCCAGTTTATATGATGAAAATAAACTAATTTTTCTTGATGAAGTTGATGGCATATTTCCAAGATATGAACATGGTGCAATCGATTATATT
This sequence comes from uncultured archaeon, assembly GCA_963999255.1. GTDB lineage: Archaea > Thermoproteota > Nitrososphaeria > Nitrososphaerales > CALBXV01 > CALBXV01. Next base: position 1,109 of record CAXETO010000094.1, read on the forward strand.
GATAAAATAACTAAAAACTCTAGACTACCCATAATTCTTGCAGCTAATTTCTCTCATAATCAATCTATTTTAAAATTATTTCGTAAATGTACTACAATCCAATTTTTCCGTGTTCCTAATAATCTTATTAAATTATATCTAAAACATATCATATCAAAAGAAAATCTTGAATATTCTGATGCTGTTATTAATGAAGTAGTGGAAAACTCTAATGGAGAACTAAGAGCTGCAATTAATAATCTGCAATCACTATCTGATAACCAAAAAAGTCAAAATTTGCCAAGTAGAGATATTATGTTTAATCTTGAAGAATCTTTGGATTTATTTTTTAATTCTAATAATGTAAACGATGCGTATTATTCCATTAATAATTCTAAAAGTAATGCTAGAGATAAACTAAATTCAGCATATTATAGAATCCTTAATAGTTCATTATCTTCTAACCAAATTTTCCCAATTCTCACTTCTATAGTGAATATTGATAAAATTCTTGGTAATATAAAAAAAACTAATGACTGGAGATTCTTACGTTATTTTGATAAACTAATGAGTTATTCTCTCTTTCCAGCCACTAATCAATTTATTATAAATAATAAGAAATATGAATTTCCATGGAATCTTAAACTTAGAATTTGGAATGATGGTAAACTATTAATCAAACTTGCTAATACATTAGGTAAAATCTTTCATGCGTCACAAAATGATGTTATGAATTTTTATTTACCATATATATTTTTACTTAGTAAAAATACTGATTTTAAATTAAAATTTTTCAAGAATCTCAATATAGATGACTCTACTTCCAAAGTTATCGAAAAAGAAATAAAGAATATATCTTCTATTGTTAAATAATGATAAAAATTATTCTTGGAGAATGGTTTTCTTTACCTCCTATTGAAAAAAATATTTTTAACATACTTAAATCTCTTAATGTTAAATATAATCAAAAAAATGGATTTCTTGTAACTGAGAAAACTAATATTAAAAAAGTAAATATTATACTCAAAAATTCTTTAAATCAAAAAATCACATTTTTTTTTAAATGTTTTATATGTAATTCTAATAGTGAACTTAACTCAAAATTTTATTCAGTTCTTAATAATTATTCTACTAATAATATATGTCAATTATGTTTAAACAATCCAAAATCATACTTAATATATTCAATTAAATTTGTTGAATTACTTAATTTATGATTGAATTAAATATAATATATGATTTAATTCTGGCATAATTATTTTTAGTGCTGTTTTTACAGCCTCTGGTGATCCAGGTAAACAATAAACTACTTTATCTTTTATTATTCCTGCTGTAGCTCTTGTTAAATACGCTGATGTACCTATCTCCTTAAAACTTATTTGTCGAAATAATTCTCCAAAACCCTCTATCTCTCTATCAAATAATTTACGTGTAGTTTCAACTGTTATATCATCTTTAGTTAAACCTGTACCCCCCATTAAAATTATTACTTCTGATTCCCCATTTATTAATTCAAATATATTCTCTTCTATATTTTGTTTATTGTCATCTACAATTCTCTTTTCAATTATTTTACAATTATTTTTTAATAAATATTCTTTTGCATTTTCATATGCTTCATCTGAGAAATCTATTTTATTGATATATTTGTGATATCTTGAAGTACTTATTGTAATTAGACTTATCTTAACATTTTTCTTTATTTTGTTATTTTTATGTTTTTTAACATAACTATCTTTTTTAACATGCGTTTGATGTTCTTTATTCAATTTTCTTCTTCATCTTTTTCAAAATTTTGATCTCAGTTATTGCGGTAGTTGGATATTGTCCATCCTTATTTTTTTCATATTGTTTAGTTATATCCCATATATTTAGTAAAGCCGTTGTTACAGCTGTTAAAGCTTCCATCTCTAAACCTGTCTTTTCAGAAGATTTTACTCTAGCAAGTAATTCTATATGTGTTTTTTTAATAGTTGGGGTAATGTTTATCTCTTCAATTCCTATGTTATGACATAAAGGCATTAATTGAGATGTCATTTTAGCTGCGTTAATTCCAGCAATTATTGAAATTTGAATCGGATCTCCTTTTTTTATCTGTTTGTTTTTAATTTTTTTGATAGTTTCTTCTCTTAAATTTATTTTGCCATATGCTATAGCCTCTCTATGCATTATTGACTTATTTGTTATATCTGTCATACTTATTTTCATTTTTCATTTTATATTATGTAATACATTATTATAAATTCATTCTATCTATTTCAGTTAATTAATACATTTTTAATTTTATTTTATAAAATAATCCCGCGGGGGTGATTTGAACACCCGA
>CAXETO010000095.1:0-3381 GCA_963999255.1 uncultured archaeon
TAATGGACATCTATACGAATATGGATAAGGTGCATATACTGTTCCTGGTATTAATGGATGAAATCCTTTATGTTGAGCAGGATAATGTGCTGTTATAGACAAAGCAAAACCTGTGAAACCTGCATGTGCACCAATATATGCAATTTGTTGTGGTCTTCGTGTATACCATCTTGCTAATTTAAACGCGCCATCTACTGCTTCCATACCTGCAAGTGCAAACGCCATTCTTTTTGGATAGTTTCCAGGTGTTATTTCACATATTTTTTTTGCATAATCAACAACAATTTCATTTGAATATGGAAATGCAGTATGACTTAAATTATTTATATTATCATTTATTGTTTTAATTAACTCTTTATTTCCTAAACCAACAGATACACAACCTGAACCTTGAACAAAATCAATATATTTATTTCCATCCACATCTTCTACTCTAGCATTTTCTATATGTTTTAAAAATATTGGATATATTCTATCATTTGCTGGAGTTACATATTTTGCTTCTTTAGCTATTATTTCTTTAACTTTTTTAGATAATGTATTGTTATTTGGCATACTATTACTTCTTTTATTTATGTTATTTTAATTTTTATCATCTTGACAATTAATTATATTAATTGCGTAAACTTTACAGCAATCAATTACCTGTTGTATAGATACACTTTCATCAATTCCATGTACACCATCTGCAAGATTGCCTGGACCAAATAATATTCCAATTTTATTTAATAATTTTAACCAACTTAAATCTGAAGCCGCAGTAAAAACTCCAAATTTTGGTTTCTTTCCAATTATTGTTTTATAAGAATTAAATAATTGTTTACAATATTTATTATTATTTGAAACTTCAATAGGAGGTACTGTAACTGGTAACTCTTTTGGTGGCATTTCGATTATTGGTGGATTATTTTTTAACCATGCATCTTTATCAGATATTTTTTTAACAGTTTTTTCAAGTTGCGATCTAATTTCTGTTATAGTATTATCTGGGTTATGCCAACCACTAAATATTATTTCACATCTCTCAGGTAATGCAACTATATATTCTCCTCCTTTCATTAATGTTGGTGTTAAGTTCTGAAGTCCATTTGGTATCATTTTATTATCTTGTTTATACCATTTTCTATCTAATTTATTAAATCCTTCAATATATTTTATTGCTTTAGATATTGCATCAATACCTGGAGAATTATCTCTTGGGAATACGCATTTATATTTCTGACTAGTATGTATTGCTTTACCATTTACTATTAATTTCAAAAAGTATGCTCCTGGACTTATATTGCAAATCTCCATATCTGTAGGCTCTGCACATATTGTAAAAGCTGGGTTATAACCTCTTTTAATAATAGAATTTACACCTATATTGTATTCGCCACTTTCTTCTGCAATAACTACTGATCCATAAATATTATTTTTTATTTCTATTCCTAATTCACTAATTATTTTCATAGCCCATAAAAAAGCTGTATTTCCAGCTTTCATATCACACGATCCTCTCCCAAATAATCTGTTATTTTTAATTTCTCCTCCCCATGGGTTCATAGTCCATTTGTTAATTGTTGCTTCTTCTACAGGCACTACATCTGTATGTCCAAAATACATTAAATCATTTTTTGTATCTTTTTTTCCTAATTTTACTAATATGTTAGGTCTATCTTTTTTTTCTTCCCAAATATCATATTTAGAAAAACATTTCCATGATTTAATCTCATTAAATAACCATTTTTGACATTTTTTTTCACTATATCTGCTATCAATTGTTGGATTAACTGATTGATGACTTACATATTCTGATAAGAATTTTAATATATCATTTTTTTTATTATTTACTTCTTGATTAACTTTTTTTATAAGTTTATTCAAAATCCTAATTAAAATAATTTAATTATTACTATAATAATATTCACTGAATTGTTTTAATTTACCTGTGTTTTAATAACTATTATGATTGATAATAGTAATACAACTTTAAATATTGGAAATATTATTTCAGGTGAAGAATTAAAAAATTTAATCTCATGTACTAATTTAACTAGAAATGAACAAAGAGAGAAATTAAGTGAAGCAGATTTATTTACTATTCCTGTTGATGAATTAGCTACTCATACTGCAATTTTTGGTACTACTCAAGGAGGTAAAACTACTACAACAAAAAAATTAATATTAGAACTTAATCGATGTCAGATTCCAGTTATGGTTATTGATTGGCATAATGAATATGCTGCGCTAATAAAAAAATTAAATGGTGTTGTTCTTGTCCCTCCAACTTCATTAATTAAACCTAATTCTAACTTAAATGAACAAGCGTTAACCTGGAATATTTTAGACCCTAGATTCTACTCAGATAAAATTAATTCTGATATTCTAGAAGATCATATCGAATTAATTGTTAATCTTCTCTCTTTAAAACAAATTTTGAATTTAACTGATCCTATGAAGAATGTTTTTGTTAATTTACTAAAGAATGTTTACAATTTTGAATCATTTAAGGGTAAAATGGCTATGAAAATGCATTTATCTTTTGGTAATTTTCCTACATTTCATGATGTTAATGATTGCTTAAATAATTTAAATTATTCTTCTAAAGAACTTTCTATTAATTCTCTTAATGCTTTAAAAAATCGAATAAATAAGATTACTACTGGTACATTAAAATCTATTTTCTGTACTAAAACTAGTTTTAATCCACAATTAATCTTTAAACAAAATGTAGCAATACAAATGAATCATTTAACTGAAGATTTTGATTATGCTGTTAGTCTTTTAACATTTTTTATATTAAGACAATTAATGAGTCACTTTAAAAAACAAGGTGAATCAAAATTGAGATATGCTATTATAATTGATGAAGCACCTTCTGTTCTTTCTTTACATCCTTTAATTGAAAATAGAATATCAAGAATGCTACAAGAATTAAGAAAATTTGGAATAGGATTAATAATTGTTGCTAGAAATACAGATATCTCTAAAACTGTTCTTAGAGAAACAAATCAAAAATTTGTTCATCGTTTACAGCATCCTGAAGATATTAATAATATCTCAAAAATGATAGGTCTAAAAAATAATAAATTTCTAGTTAAAGACTTACCACCAGGAGTTTGTTTTGTTAAATCTTCAGGTAAAGAACTAAAATTGTTGAAAATCAAATTATGAAATTATCACATTCTCTTAAATTCATTAAAATATTTAATTTCATCTTTTAATAATTCTATCCAATTATTTTTTTCCTCAATAAATAATTGTAATTGTCCATCCATTGTAGTCATAATTATTACTATCTGATTTATTGGAATTTTTGTTCTTTCTGTCCACATTTCTGCATAAGCTGTTGATTGTAAGAAATATTTAGTAATCCATTCTTTTCTTTTTTCTTTTCTT
>CAXETO010000096.1:0-3274 GCA_963999255.1 uncultured archaeon
TTTCTTTAGCGCGACCTTCCTTATCTAAAATCAATGTATGGCCACAGTATGCGCAAAAACTGTTGTCCTCAGAATTTTTTCTACCACATGAATTACATATATGTATCATACAATATGTGTAAACAAACTGTTACATAAATTTTGAATAACATATATCGAGACATGTTATTAATAAAACACTTATATTATTTTTTACTTAATGATTTAATATGAGTAACGATGATTCTAACGAACTAAATGTTAGACCTGGTGGTGTTACAATGCTTGCAGTTTTTGAAATTATAAGCGGAATTTTTGCTTTATTTGGCAGTATATTGTTATTTAATCTTCCTCAAATTGACGCTCAAATTGTAGGAATCAACCAGGCTTCTGTTACCGATATCTTTGCAGCTGTTGCTATAATAATGGCTATTATAGGAATAATGTCTTTCCCAATTGCTAGAGGACTTCTACAGGGTAAAAGCTGGGCATGGACTCTTGCACTTATAACTAGTATTATAGCGTTAAGTTTGACTATTTCTCAAGTTATTATAGGACTTCAAGGTTTACTAGGTCTAGCTACTGATATAATTGTTCAACTTATAGTAATGGGCTATCTTTTCCGTCCTACTACTAAAGCATTTTTTGGAAAATAAAACCCATATCTGATTATTTCTATGTTAATAATTAAATAATTATTATCTGTTAAAATATTAATTATGAAAATTATTATACTAGGAACTGCTTCAGCTCCTCTTCCTCGTAAGTCTAAAAGAGGTGGTACAGGAGTACTAGTTAGTTTTTTAAATACTAATCTGCTTTTTGATTGTGGCCCTGGTGTTGTTCAAAAAATTATTAATTCTGGTATTGAGCTTGGAGATATTAACACTCTTTTGATTACCCATCACCATTATGATCATATTACTGATATTGGGTACTTTGTTCTAGGTAGATGGGAATGGGGAATTTTTAATCAAACAAATTCATATGGTATGAAATCTAAACCTCCTCTAAAAAAATTAGAAGTTTATGGACCGCCTCCTATTAGAAAAATGTTTGATTCATTGTTTGGCGTAGATGGGTTTTACTCTTCTGATATTAAAGCAAGAACTAATGAAACATCTGATGATGGTGGTAAAGGCACATTTGAAATTCTTGGTGTTTCACAAAATTCTTTAAAACCACCTGACTTTGTTGTAAATGAAATTAAATCCGGATATATGTTAAATAAATCTAATTTCAAATTAAGTACTCTTCAAGTTCCTCATCTTAAACCTTGGCTTCTGAACTTAGCTTATAAAATTGAAACTAATAAAGAAAAAATTGTTTTTACTGGTGATACTGCTCATTACGAACCACTTATTGAATTCTCAAAAGATGCTGATGTACTAATTCATGAATGCACTCAAACTGAAGAAAGAAGAATTAATCTAGGAATGAAACAAATTCATTCTAGTCCTAATACCGTAGGAAAAATTGCCAGTAAAGCCAATGTAAAAAAACTTGTTTTACAACATTTTGGTATGTGGTCTGAAAGACCTGAAGTGTTATCTACTTTTAAGAGTGAAATAAAAAAGGATTATGATGGTGAAATAATTATTTCTAATGACATGGAAGAAATAATTGTATAACCTGTAAACCAAATAGTTTATTAATTAAATTTAGTTTATTTGTAATTAGTTTGTCTCAAGATTTAGTTAAAAGTAAAAAAAAACTTTGTGGCGCAAACGTACTAGTTCCAACGCCTTTTAATGATAAATATGAAATTGATTTTGAGGCTATAAAAGATAATGTCCAGTTTATGTTAGATGGTGGTTTAAAAGAAGGTAATGCAATATTGAAACCAACTAGTAGTGATGGTGAATATGCACTTATGTCTACTGAAGAACAGAAAAAAGTAATACAAACTGTAATAGATGCTGCTAATGATAAAATACCTGTAGTTCCAGGAACATTTCATACCAAATTTTCTCGAACTATTGAAATTTCTAAATTTGCTGAAGATGCAGGAGCAACCGCTGTAATGATTCTAGCTTCACCATATTATTCTGAGAATTTATATAAAATTGATATGGATGAAGTAGTGGTTAATTATTTCAAATCTATTGGTGAAGAAATTAATATTGGTTTCATGATTTATAATCAGCCCAAAAGAAACGGCTTAGAAATTTCTGTAGAATTATTTCAAAAAATTGCTGATGCAGTACCAAATTTTATAGCCACTCAAGACTGTTTCAGATCTTCTACTAAAATATATAATTTAATTCGTGCTCTTTCTGGTAGATTATCCATAAACTCCTGTGCTGGCGGTGAAGAATCTGCACCATCATGTATTCTTGCTGGTGCTAATGGATTTGTTTCTAGTATAGCAAATTTTGCTCCAAAACCTTCTGCTCAAATATATGAATATGCTATTAAAGGTGAATATGACAAAGCCTCAGAAATAGCTAAACAATTGTCTCCAATCTACGAATTTTATGATAAATATCCCACTATCCCTGCTTTAAAAATTGCTATGGATTTAGTAGGTAAAAATAATAATGGTATACCTAAAGGTGGTAAAGTTCGAAAACCATTAAGTCCACTTAAACCTGAATATGTTGAAGATATAAAAAACGCGTTAATCTCAGGTAGATTAATTAATCCATGAATAATAAAACTTCGGGAAACGGAATCTTATTTGGTATACTGCTCTGCGTTATTATCGCAATATTTTCATATGTCAGCTGGTCATTTTATAAACCTATTAGCGGTCCAATGTGGGCGTTTATCTTTAGTATATTGATAGCTAATACAATATCAATACCAAAAAAATTTTCATTAGGAATACAATTTAGTTCTAATAAGCTACTTAAAGGAACCATCGCTTCTCTTGGACTAGTTACAAGTGCTTCTATATGGTTAGCAGTAGGAGTAGGAGTAATCAGTGCTCTTGTTGTAATATTCTTCTCACTTTTCTTTAGTTTTTGGTTAGGTAAAAAACTTGGATTAAGTAAAAATCTTTCTGCTTTAATCGGTGTTGGAACATCAATATGTGGCGCCTCAGCCATAGCAGCTGTTGGACCAGCGTTAAATGCCAAAAAAGAAGAAATGGGAATAGCGTTAACTTCTATTACTCTTTTTGGCTTGTTAGCTATGTTTACTTATCCTTTCTTATTCACAAATACTATTGTAGGTGAATGGTTAAATCATAATTTAACTTCTTATTCTATATGGGTTGGTTCTGGAGTTCATGAAACCGCTCAAGTAGCTGCAGCTGCTGCGTTCTTAAGTCCTGATCTAGTTGGTCCTGCTC
>CAXETO010000097.1:0-3226 GCA_963999255.1 uncultured archaeon
AACGGATTTAAAACAATATAGTTATGTTTAATATTATTTAATCTAATTTTTCTAGCTATTTTAAATTTACAAAGTTTTTCAGCAGTACATTTTTTAGGGTCATCTTGATTAAAATGGCATACTAGAATATTATTTGTCATAATTTAATAAAAAATCAAATTTATTAAAAATATTATGATATAAACGTAGAATATCAATTAATTATAAGAAAATACAATTATATTAATTATATATCATAATAATAGTTTAATAATAATTGAAAGAAGAAATTATTAAGAATAATAGAGAATTATTAATTAATTTACTAACAGCAACATTACTAACGCTAATAGCATTTGGTATAAGAGTTTTCATATTAGAACATCCTAATCAACTTGTATTCGACGAATTTTATTATGTAGATGCAGCTCAACAAATAATAAATGATGGAATAGATCCAAATTGGATACATCCACATGTTGGTAAATACATAATAGGTTTAGGAATAACAATATTTGGAGACAATAGTTTCGGATGGAGAATATTAGGAGTAATATTAGGAAGCTTAACTGTCTTTATAACATATTATTTATCTTTAGAATTATTTAATAAAAAATCTGCAGCCATAATAACAAGTATTTTACTATTAATTGATCCGTTACACTTTGTTCAAAGCAGAATAGCAATGCTTGACATATTATTTTTGCCGTTTGTAGTTCTTTCATTTTATTGTATTCTTAGACATTTTAGAAATTATAGACATTATAACAAAAAAACAGACAATTATTCGAAATGGCTAATTTTATCAGGTATATCAATTGGAATTGGATTAACAATAAAATGGAGTAGTGCATTTTCAATATTAGGATTATTACTAATATACATATATTATACAAGAAATGAATTAGAAATAAATAATAAAATAAAAATTTCTACAAAACTAATTATAATAATTGCAAATATTATATTAATACCAATTATAATATTTATTTCTAGTTTTGTTATTGATATATACAATGGTTTAACATTAAAAGATTGGTTAACAACACAGTATTCAATATTAGATTTCCATAGTACAGTAGAATCTATCCATCCATATGAAAGTGCAGCATGGACTTGGATTTTAAATTTCAAACCAATGGCATATTATGTAAATGAAGTTGATAATTCAATAATAAGAGCGGAAGGAAATAATATAGCTTGGTGGTTTGCTTTAGCATCTATTATTTATATTTCAAAAAAAGCATTGTATAACGGTAAAATAGCGGTTACAATAGTAATATGTATTGCAGTTCAATATATTCCATGGTTTATTTCACCTAGAATAACATATTTATTTTATTTTTTGCCAAGTTTACCTTTTATTTACTTAGCTTCCACTTATCTTCTTTTAATATTATGGTCACATAACACAAAGAAAATTGGATTATTTTTAATAATAATTTATTTAATATCAGTAGCAACATTATTTATTTATGCATTTCCAACATACATAGGACTGCCTAGATAAATAGAATATAGAAAATCTTTATGATTGTTCAATTAACTCTTTTAATGATTGAACAAGTTTATCAATTTGTTTTTTAGTTGAACCTTCAAGTAACTTTGATCCCACCCCTGCAATAAGTCCACCTACTTTAGCGTCAGCAGACCAATCTACTTTTGTTAGACCATTATTTTCCATTAAATCAAAATCTATTACAAGATCAATAGAACTTTGTAGACCTGAACCATGGCCTAATACTGTAGCATGTTTATTTTCTATTTTATTTTTAAATTCAAATTCTAAGTTTACACTGCCACGAATATAGGACATTCCAACTTTGAATTTAGCTTTAAATTTGTCTTCATCTAAAACTTCCATACTTTGTAGATCAGGCAAACTTTTGGATATTGCATCAGGATTAGTTAATGTAAAATAAACTTTATTTATAGGAGCATCAACATCAAATGAGCCAGAGAATTTCATATAATTTTTTCACCATAATAGTTTTTATTTTTTTCTATAATGGTATTTTATGTTTTTTAAGTAAATAACTTCCTTTAATATCCATAAGGGGTTTATAGGTACCGCCTTTATATTTTGCAATTAATTCAGACATAATACTCAAAGCAATTTCTTCTGGAGTAACTGCACCAATATCAATTCCAGCAGGCGCTTTAATATTTTTTAGTTTATCAATAGATACACCTTGTTCAATAAGATAGTTAAAAACAATTTCAGTTCTTTTTTTACTAGCTATTAGACCAATATATTTAGCTCCTTTATCAATAACTTTAGCTAGAGATTTATCATCAGATTTATGTTGTGTAGCAATAATAACACTTGAATTAGAATTAATTTTAATTTTATTAAGATTAGGGTCATCATTTATGATAAAAGCAGCATCAGGAAAAGATTCAGAAGTAGCTAAAGAATCATGAACTGTGACAGAGAAGTTCATAAGTTTTCCGAGTATACATAATGATTCAGCTATTGAACCATGACCAATGATAAATAAATCAGGTTTATGATTAAAAGGTTCTATATATACATCCATATGACCACCACAAGGCATTCCAATTCCTTCAACTTCATCATCTAAATTTAGATTTATAAATCTAGGTTTACCATCTTTAAGAGATAAGATAGTTTGTTCTGATACTTCAGACTCAGCACAACCACCACCAATCCAACCATAAATAATTTTTCCATTAGAATCTAGAATAACTTTTGAACCAGCTTTAGCAGAAGCAGAACCTACAGTTTTAATAACAGTTGCAGTAGCAAATTCAGCGTTTATAGAAATTAATTCTTGAATTTTTGAAAAGAATTCTTTGGACATATTAATAATCTATTTTAAATAATAATTAATAAAGATTCACTTAATAAATCGTGAGATATTTATTATATCAGAATCAATATCAACATCTAAAAAGGCTTCAGGAATATTAATTTTAATTTTTAATAATTCATGTTTTGTTAGTATTTGTTTTGCACCTTTATCACCACTTATATTTAATAATTCATTACGTATAGAAAAATCAAAAACAATTGGATTTCTTTGCATATTATCATAAATAGGAACTGTGATTTTTGATTTATGCTTTGTGTGAGAAGAAATTAATTTATTTATTAAATTATTATTAAACAATGGTTGATCACCTAGGAAGATTAAGAAGGTAGTGCAATCTTTACTAAGATTTTTAATACCAACTTTTAAAGACGAACTAAGTCCATTTTCATAACTAGGATTTATGTTCACAT
>CAXETO010000098.1:0-3153 GCA_963999255.1 uncultured archaeon
GCACATGCTGAAGTAAGACATGCCCAATTCGCTTGAACATGATCAGTAGTAATTACTGTATCTATACCACGATTTTTTAAATCAGATAACAAATATTCTAACTTTCGAACTTTATTTCCACCTAATGCTAAACCAGATAAATCATCTCGTTTAATATATATTTCAGGACCATTCAACAATTCAGTAAGATTAGCTGCATATTCTATAGGAGTGGGGAAAAAACCTAAAGAAATTTTTGATATATGTTTCATTATATATTAACTAATAATTTAATTTAAATATAATTTTTTCCAGGGTTTTTCATAGATTCTCTAATATCAATTAATCCACTAGTAGAATTATCTGTATTAGCTGTTTCAAGATCAAGATAAAGAAGTTCATCTATACCATCACAAGGATTAGACATTTCCTCATTACTTAATGGTTCAGATTCAAAAATAAAAAGGATATACCACCTGTTATTTTCAGCTTTATGTGATTGAACATTAATTAAATTAATTTTTCTATCTGAAACCTCTAACTCGTCAGTAAGCACTCTATGACCAGCTTCTTCAGGATGCTCTCCAAATCTTACTGCAATACCAGGTATATGATATTTACCACCATAATAAGTATTATCAGGAGAAACTTTTTCAACCATTACTTTACCATCTAAATTATGATTAAAAATTTGTGCTTGCATAAGTAACAAATCTTCTGCATCATAATTAATTTCTTTTTGTTTTACACTATAAGCTAAAATATTTTCAGAACTCATAATGACATATTTTCAAAAATTATTATATATATTTTATTAAAAAATATGTAAGAAAAAACATAGTTTTGATCTAATATTAACAAACAAAATTAAATAGAATAGATACATAATTTAGATAAAATGAATATAAAAAAAGTTGAGCTTATACAAATTCCTGCAGATAAAACACCAAGCATTTATCATGAAAAACAAGATCCTTCACAAATTCATTTATCACGTAGTTCTACTCAAGAAAGACATAGATCAACATTAACAGGAATATTATATAGATCAAATAAAAATACAGATGTTTGTGTAATTATAATACATGGTACTGAAGGCGTATTTTATGAAGATCTACCAGGTTTTTTAGCACCAAATTTAGCTGAGAATGGATATACATCTCTTAGTATTAATTTAAGAAATAATGGTAAAGAATTTGCAACATCCAATTTTGAAGAATCTAGTATAGATGTAAAAACAATAGTTGATAATGTAATTAAAAAATTAAAATTTAATAAAATAGTATTAATTGGTCATAGTCTAGGATCAGTAATTTCTAGTCATTATATAGCAAATAATTCCGTAAAAGAGCTTAAAGGATTTGGGGTTTTTGCTACTGCAGGTGACTTACCTGAAAATACAAAAAATAATTATTTGGGAGTAGAAACATATAATAAAAGAATTAAAGAAGCGATAGAATCTAGTAAACTAAAAAATGGAAATAAATTATTTTTAATGCCATTTTTAGACGAAAAATTACCACTTCTTACTACACATAATAGCTTTTTGAATTATAGAGGAGCAAAAAGTAACGCAGTAATAACTAAATGGGTTAAAAAGATTAAATTACCAATTCTTATAGTAAGATCTAGTTTAGATGTAATTGAAAAAAAATGGAGTGAAAAAATTAAAAAAAATACTATTAATTCTAAACAATGTGAATTTTATGAAATAAAAAGTAAAGTAAAAGAACCATTAGAAGCACATTGTTTCTTTGGAAATGAATTAAAAACTATTGAAATAACGTTAAAATGGTTAAAAAAATTAAATTTATAGCAAATAAATTCGTTAATAAACTAAGTTAACAACGGCGAAATCGTAACATATATATTGAAGTAAAAAACAACAGGTTTAATGAATATTAAAGAAGAAAAACATATTTATCTTTGTGATTGTAGAATTTGTCATATAACCTATCAAGAAGGCGCTGATTAAAAAATTAAATATTAATTAGCCCTTTTTGATATAATTAAGAAATCATATTATTTTACCAGTATTATCTGTTACATTTAACCCAGGATAATTAAGAACTAATTTTTTGGCAAATTCTTTAGATTTTAATGTTGAAATAAACTGTTTTACTAATGGTTTATTTTGACTAGCAATATTAACAACAAAGTCATATTTTTCTTGAGCAATAGGTATAAAATCTAAATTATAGAAATAAGCATTTGTTTTTATACCAAATCCTACATCAGCTTTCTTTTGCTTTACAGCAGCTGCAACAGCAGAGTGTGTTTTTGCCTCATAATCATAACCGTTAATATTCTTTTTCAGATAATTATCATCTGAGTTTTCATATATTTTTTTTAATAATATTTCAAGTAAAATTCTAGTACCTGAACCAGTATTTCGATTTATAAAACGTACATCTTCTCTAAATAAATCTTTTAAACTAGATATTTGTTTTGGATTATTCTTTTGAACAATTAATCCCTGCTCACGACTATAGCCATTAATTAATTTTAATTGTTTATTTTCACATTTTTTCACATATGATATGTTATAAGAATCGTTATTTATGTCAATTAAATGAATACCACTAATATCACATTTATTATTATTAATGGCGTTTAATCCAGGTAAAGATCCAGTATTAATTATTTTTACGTTATTAAATCCACTAGTAAAGTCTCTTGTTAAGTCAAGTAATAGGTCTAGACCAATACAATGACTGCCAATAATCAATAGATCGAGCGGCTTAATATTATTACTAAATAAATTAACTTTAACAGGTTCATTTATATTTATATATTCAACATTTTTTTCTATATCAATAAATCCATCAGCGTTAGATAACGTGGTTATAGCTCCAGATCCGGTTTCAATTGGATAAACAAAAAATTTATTTTTTATTTTAATCAGTTGTACAGGAAATAATTCTCTTCTTCCTTTAACTGAATAAAATTTCTCTATAGTAAAAGCTTTTAGAAAATGGGATTCAAGAAGATCATTACGTTGCATTAAATTTAACAGAATTGGTTTAACTATCACATTAAAAATCATTAAAGCAGAAGTAGGATATCCTGGAAGTCCAATAATTGGTTTATTTTTAATAACAGCTAAAAAAGTTGGTTTACCAGGTTTTAAATTTAAACCATGAACTATAACACCTGGTTTTCCAATATCATTGA
>CAXETO010000099.1:0-3143 GCA_963999255.1 uncultured archaeon
GTAAAACCCCATACATGACTAGGAATAAAAACTCCAGACGGTATTAATTCAATCTTTTTTAATGCAGTGAAAACTGCTTTACCTGCGTATGGACCATGTGCTGCAATTCCTATCGCCAATTTAATCACTTATTCCTTTTATTGTAAGTTTTACTTCGCTTTGACCTTCTAGATCTTTAATTACTCCATCTTGAAGATTTACTATGGCTTCAATATCTAATTTTCCTATTATGTTATCATTCTGAATTATTTTACTATTCTTATATGGAACAATACATATTTGTAAACCAGTTAAAAGATTTATATCCGTTGTATAGATTTCTTTAACTATTAAATTATTATCTACTTTTACTATATCTTCTTTACCATGATTAACTTTTGTACCTGCTCTTACTGTAATCTCAATATTTTCTTCTTCTTTAAAATTCATGATACTGAATCCAGTTTCAGCCGCTAATTCTGCTGTTTCTTGATGAGGAAAAACTTCATTTAATAATACTTCAATTTTATTTTCTGTGTTACTACGTTTTGCATATCCTATAGATTCAATATTTCTTAACACCTTCTCAGAGTTTCTCATACCAATATTTCCCTTCATATCAATTGATAATAATCCTGTATCACATTCTGGATTTTCATCAAATACTTTGTCTATTGCTTCATTAGCTGTTAATCCTTTTTCTATGTGTGATAAAACCTCTTGATTTATTGGTTTATTATTTACACTGTTATAAGTAGGTATTCTATGACCTGTTATTATTCCAACATTATCTTTATAAGCTAAAAACTGAGTTAATGGTTCTAATCTATCTGGTCCACCAGCTATTAATCCAGCTATTCTTGAATTAGATAATTCTTCTGGAGGGTTAACACCAGTTTCTTCTCCTTCTGTAAATAGCGTTCTTGTTCCTCCTCTTTGTGTTTCAAAACTTTTAAATTTCCCATTTTTATCTACGTATGCAAGTACTGTAAAACCTCCTATACAATTCCAACTTATTTTCTCTGCATATTCTAAACCTCTAAAAATTGCTTCTCCTGCTTTATTTCCAAAAGCAACTATTCCAAAAGCCATGTTATTTTTTTGTATATTGTTGATAATTAACTTTTTCTAGATTTATAATTAATATTTCTTTAGTTAAAATTATTAACTTTTGTTTCTATATTTTTTATATGAAAATTTCTGAAGAAGGTTATACAATGCCTCTAGGTCGTTCACCATATAATGAACCACCATTTCCTGCAGGTCGTAATGCTGAACTATTATGGATTGAATATGAAGCTGATGTTAATTCTATGATTAGTGAAATACCTGAACCATTAAAATTAGCTGAAGATTATCCTCTAGTAGTATGGATTTTTGATGCCCCTCAATCTACTGGAGCTATCTATCATGAAGGTGCGATTTTGATTCCTGTTAAATATAAAAATATTGTAGGTCATTATGTTGCATATATATGGGGTGATTTAGATCAACCTATGTTTCTTAATCGTGAAGTATATGGTTGGCCACAATTACTCTGTGATTCTGATCTATTAAATAAAGTTGGAAATCATATCACTGGATATATTAAACGCCATAATCAAACTCTAGTTGAACTATCTTTGTTTTTAGATAAACCCTGTGATGCTGCAAAGGAAAAAACTGCATTATTACCTGACTGGTTACAATTACGTAAATTTCCACATGTGTCTGCTAATGGAGACTCTTTAAGACAAATTATGCATACTGTAGTTACTGATATTACTATTCATAGTTTTTATACTGGAACTTGCAGTCTTAAACTCCGTGATTCACCTGAATTTCCTATTGGAAAATTAAGCCCAAAAAAGATACTTAAAGGATATTATGCTACTGTTACTTTTGATTTACCTTTACCTAAAGGCGTCTGGACGGTATAATTAAATCTCTTTTTCTTGAAAAATTTCTCTAGCTTTATTTAAGTCATGACTAAAATCTATTTCCATACACTCATTATTATCAACATTTACATAATTAATAGAATGTTTATTATTAATTAAATGCTGTAATGCTTGTTCATAATAAACATTGACACCTTTTTCTTTTAGTGTTTCATTAATTGAATTAAAAAAACATTTTGTTTCTTTACTCTTTACTTTTAATATTCCCAAATATTCTCCGTCAGCAATATTTGAATTAATTTTTTTACTAATTTCAATTATATTGTTATTATCTAATTTTATTTTCATCTCTTCTTCACTAAGTTTTTTTCTTAAATTAACTACTAACGTTATGTCATCTTTATTTAATGTTAATTTACTAAGAACTTGATTAGTAAATATTATATCACTATTTAATAAAATAAATGACTTACCAAGTAATCTTTTTTCTGCAATTTTAACACTGTATATATTTTCTGTTTCATAATATTTTTTATTTATTAAATAATCTATTTTAACTCCAAATTTCTCTCCATTACCTAATTCTTTTTTAATAGTTTCAGATTTATATCCTAATATTATTACTATATTAGTTATGTTATTCTTACTTAGTTTCTCTATTATTTGTTGAATCATAGATTTTCCATTAATATGAAGTAAAGTTTTAGGAGAATTTTTTGTTAGTTTTTCTAATCTTTTTCCCATACCTGCAGATAATATTAAAGCATCCACATAACTAAAAAAAACAATATATCTTTTAAATAATACTGTTTTGACTATTAAATGATGAACTAATGATTAGTAAAAATAGTTTTAACTCGTTTACTAATTTCAAAATAGATGATAATATTTATCATTATTTCAGTTTAGTTGAAGCAGAGAAAAATGGTTTATCTAATATAAGTAAATATCCTTACTCAATTAAAATACTTATTGAAAACCTTCTAAGAAATGAAGATGGTGAAATTATTCAACATGATGATATTAATTTTTTTACTTCATATTTAGATAATAAAAAAAATAAGGAAATTTTCTTTCATCCTACTAGAGTTCTTATGCAGGATTTTACTGGTGTCCCTGCTATTGTTGATCTTGCTTCTATGAGAAATAAAATGATAGAAATGAAAAAAAATGCAGATAAAATTAATCCGCTTAAAAATGTTGATCTAGTTATTGATCATTCTTTAATGGTTGATAGTTATGGTTCATCATTATCAATTAATAAAAATCTTGATAATGAATATT
>CAXETO010000100.1:0-3123 GCA_963999255.1 uncultured archaeon
TTAGTAAATTAATTTAAATTTTATTCAAGTTATTGTTTTAATAAAAAAAATACATAGTATAAACAGGAATATATTTTAATAACTTTATTAATAATTCATAACATGAGTAAAAGAGATAAACGAAACGCACCTATGCCACAATCAAGTGCAGGATTATTAAGATTCTTTGAAGATGAATCACATGGAATAAAAATTAGACCAGAATTTGTTATTGGATTAACAATAGGAATAATAGCATTTTCAATATTGGTAAAAGTTATAATTCCAGCGTGAAACTAGTAAAATTGTATAATAATAGTAGTGACGAAGCAAAAAAAAACTTAAAAAAAAGATATGATAGATTATTTACTTTACCAAATACACAAACAACATTAGTTTTAATAATATTAATTTCAATAACGTTACTAAGTATTCCTTCAATAATACTTGAAGTTACTACAGAATATTTTATATCAAGAAGTGTGATTATAAGTTTAATTCTAGGCGTAATGATAAGAATAGAGCAAAAAATTTTATCGAATAATTCAATTTCTAATTTTCGTAGAATAGCCAGTCTAAATATTTTTTCTATTATGATTTGGATATTTTTCATAATATTAGGAGTTTTATTTTATATAATAACTGCAAAATTAGATAATTTTATTTCTTCAGTAGTAATTGGAATGTTTAGTGCTATATCCATAAGAACAATAGTTTTAAGGTCTGTATTTTATGATAGTATAATTAGATCAATAATAATAGGTTTAACAGTACCAATTATCACATTATTATTAGTTATACCTTATGGAATATTAGTAAGTTTTCACACTGAAATTATAACAATCATTACATCAACTTATTTTATAGGAATAGCAATAATGTCATTAGCAATAATTTACATAATAACATTAAATAATACTGCAATTGAACAATTAAAAATAAAACCATTAAAGTTTTTAAGAGCATTTGCAAAAGCATGGACATCAGAGGACATTGATGAATTAGAACAAATAATAACAGATAATAGTAAAGAAAATAATACTACAACAAAAATTATTGAATTAACAACAAATCAAGACAAAATAAATTTGATATTACCTGGAGTACATCCAGGTCCAATTTATCCTGTAGGAAGTAGTAATATTCCATATCAAATTCAAGAAGAATTATCATTAAAAGGATATAAAACAGCAGTTTTCCATGGTATGAACAGTCATGAATTTAATTTAACAAGTAAATATGAAGTGAAACGTTATTTATCTTCTTTAGTTATGAAAGGGCAGAACAATAAATATAATACAGTAAGTAAACCATATAAAATAAAATCTAAAAACACTACAGCTAATGGAATATTATTCAATAACACTCCATTAGTAATTTTAACTTTATCACCTAAAGGTTCAGATGATATACCTGAGATTGTAGAAGAAAAAATAAGAAAAATCTCAGAAGATTTAGGATTTAAAGATATAATATTAATAGACTCTCATAACTCAGAAGGAGATCTAGTAAATGAAGAAGATATAAATGAGTTAATTAATACTGCAAGTGAATTATTAAACAAATTAAATAGAGTAAAACAATATTCATTTGATATAAGTTATATAAATTCTAATCAATTAAATTTTGAATTTAAAGAAGATGTTGGACCAGGTGGAATATCATTATTTTTATTAAAGATAGAGAATAAAATATTTGGAATAATAATTGCAGACGCTAACAATATAATAAATAAATATCGAGAGATAATTATTAATGAATTATCAAATAATAAAAAAGAAATTATTGAAATATGTACATCAGATACACATGTAACTGCAGGAAAAATAAAGAGTAAAAAAGGATATCTAAGTTTAGGAGAAGTAACCGAGATAAATCAATTAATAAAATGTTTTATAGAAATGTGGAAAATAGCTGAAAAAGATATGAACAAAGCAGAATATAATATACATTCAATTGAGTCAAAGGTAAACACAATAAATGATGAATCATTTGATAAATATTATATTGGAGTAAAAAATGTTATGAAAAAATCAAAAAATAATGGAATATTAGTAACTATAGCTACTCTTCTTTTATTTACAATATCTCAGATATAATCAAAATAATAATTAATAGAAAGTGAAATTATACTAAGTTAAAATATAAATTAAATAATATTAATAATATGACGGAAGATATAATAATTAAAATCGCAAATAGATTACCAAAAATAGAAATATTTCCAAAAGTTTTTAGTAGATTCTTTCCTTCAGGAAATAAAACGATGATGATGTTAGTAGAAATACCTTCAAAATTATCAGTTCCTAAACATAGACATAAGAATGAACAGATGGGTTTATGCATATCAGGAAAAGCAGAATTTATATCTGGAAAAGAAAAAAAGATTGTAGAGAAAGGTACATCATATTATATAGCATCAAACATAGAACATAGTGTTAAAGTTATCAGTAAAGAAAAAGGTGTTTTTTTGGATATTTTCATACCGCCAAGAAAAGACTATATAGAAAAAATAAGAAATGTTAAAAATCATTGAAATAGAATAGGTGTATATTATAATGAAAATTGCATTTCAAGGAGAAGAAGGATCATTTACAGAAGAAGCAATTATTAAACAATTTAGTAATAATTGTGAAAAAATAGCATGTAAAGAATTAATTGAGGTTTTTAAGAAGGTTGAAAATAATGAATGTGATTATGGAGTAATACCTGTTGAGAATTCTGTAGAAGGTACAATAACAGAATCATATGATTTATTATTAGAATCTAAACTTAAAATACGTAATGAAATTAATCTACGAATTAAACATTATTTATTAGCTAATAAGAAAATATCGTTAAATGAAATAAAAAATATTTATTCACACACTCAAGCATTTGGTCAATGTAAGAAATTTCTAAATAAATTAAACGTAAAAAAAATACCAGTATATAACACAGCAGCTAGTGTAAAATTATTAAAAGAGAAAAAATTATTAGATTCTGCAGCAATATGTGGAATTAGAGCTGCAAAATTATATAATATGAAAATTTTAGCAGAGAGAATTGAAGATCAAGAAAATAATTCAACAAGATTTTTTGTATTATCTATAAATGATTCAGATATTACAGGTCAGGATAAAACATCTATAATATTTTCAACAA
>CAXETO010000101.1:0-3108 GCA_963999255.1 uncultured archaeon
TTTGGAGAAGTAGTTAATGGTTGGAAACAAGGTAGAGAAAATGATGATGAAATAATAGTAATGGATTCTACAGGAGTAGCGGCTTTAGATATTGTCACATCATATAAAACATATCAAAAAGCTCAAGAAAAAGGAATAGGAATACAATTAGATCATTTATCGTTTTAAAAACAAATAATATAAATTAATTTTATAGGATATATCTAGATTTATATAGATCTATACGGTCGTTCTAATGAGAAATTAGAGTCAATTTTTTTTACACTTTCAACAACTAATTTAGTACAATCTTCAAGATCTTGTAAATTTAAAACTTCAGAAGGACTATGAGAATATCGAACAGGGACTTTAATTTCACCTGCAGGAATACCCGTACCAACTTTATATGCAGTAGCAGCATTTGCAATTGCTCCAGTAATAGCTTCAACTTGATAATGTATTTTTAATGATTCAGCAGTATCAATTAAATGGTCTTTAATTTTTGGATGTGCAGTCATACCCCATACTACAGTCCATATAATATCTGCAATAGTAATAACAGGTCCACCACCAACACGAACTGGAAAATCACGAAAATCAGAATCTGGAGTATCAGCAGTAACAGTAATATCTAAACAAAGAAATATATCAGGCTTCATTTTAGTCATAGCAGCTCTTGCTCCTCTTAATCCTAATTCTTCCATTGTAGATCCTAGAGCATAAATTGTAGATTGATGATTTATTTTAGACAATCTTTTCATTGTTTCAATTAAAACAGCTACAAGAGCTCTATTATCAAACGCTTTTCCTACTGCACATTTTCCTGACCCGAGTAACTCAACTTCAGATTCATATGTGATTGGATCACCAACTCTAATATCTAATTTTTCCACTTCTTTTTTACTACTACAACCAACATCAATATATAAATCACGCAAATTTGGAACAGTAGGAGGAGCACTAGAACCAGTTTCACTGAACACTACTTGATGTAAACCCTTAACACCAAATACTCCTTTAATAGGACCAGAACGTGTATGAATAAGAATTTTCTGAGAAGCTAAAGTAGCGTTATGAGGATAACCCTGTCTCTCAGCCCTAATAAAACCAGATTCTTCAATATATTTAACTAACATAGAAGGCTCATCAATATGAGCATCAATCATTATGGTGGGTGCTTTAGGATTTGAACCCTTTTTTGTTGCTATTACATTACCAAGTTGATCAACTTCAATTTTATCTACATATGGTTTTAATTCATTTTGAAGTAAAATAATAACTTCATCTTCAAATCCTGCTACACCAGGTGCAGCACATAGTTTTTTTAATAAATCAAAAAAATTAGTCATATTATCACAACTAATAATATAATTATATCTATATTAAAATTTTATAATAAAATAAATAAAAAAGGTTTAAAATGACCCCACATATTTATGAACTTCCCATTCACTAACATGTCTACAATAGGCTTGCCATTCTGATTTTTTATGTAATAAATATTCTCTAAATAATACTTCACCTAATGTTTTTTTAAGAAAATTACTTTTTTCCATTTCCTTAATAGCATCACCTAAAGTTTCAGGTAAAGTCTCAATTCCTAACTCTTTTAGTTCTTTAGGAGTAAAATTATTGGGGTCAGGAATTGTAATTTTACCTGGATCAATTTTATTATTTATACCATCAAGACCAGCGGCTAGTGCCATACCTAGAGATAAATAAGGATTAGCTGTAGGGTCAGCAACTCGAAATTCAACACGAGTAGAAGAATTACCACCATCTTTTGAAATTGAAGGAATGCGAACTGCTACTCCACGATTATCATATCCCCAAGTAACTGTAGCAGGAGCCCATGCAAGTGATGGAACCATACGTTTATAGGAATTTGGAATTGGTGCGTGAATTGCAGTCATAGATTTCATATGTTTAAGTAGTCCACCCATGAAATAATATCCATTTTTACTTATACCATATTTATCTGATTTATCATAAAAAATATTTTTTGAATCCTTATCGTAAACACTAATATGTGAGTGTAGACCAGAATTACCAGCATCATTAAACGGTTTAGGAAGAAAAGTAGCTAATAGATCATAACTTTGAGCAATATTTTTAACTACAGATCTTAACGTGACTAGATCATCTGCTGCTTTCATTGCATCAGTATAACGCAAAATAATTTCAATTTGAGATGGACTATATTCTTTTTTTATTCTTTCAACTTTTACACACATTTTATTCAATGCACTTATAACATCTTGGAGATAAGAATTAAAAACATCATAACCTTTAGATTCAACGTAATATTCTGCATGTGGCCCACCTGTAGCTGGAGTAATTTTTCCATCGTCATCATTTAAAAGGAAAAATTCAGCTTCACATGAAGATTTAACAGTATAACCTTTTTTATTAAATTGATTTAAAATTTTAGTTAAGAAATATCTAGCATCAATTTCCGCTTGTTTACCATTTTTGTAATATAAATTTGCAAAAAATCTAGCGCTTTTTTCTAAGTAAGGATGTATAACAAAAGTGTTTAAATCAGGAACTATACTGAATTCAGAAGTTTCAGCAGCATATGTATAATCATCAATAAGTTGATCGAAACCTCCAAGAGACCAAGCTCCTTTAGCTAGACCTATACCATTTGTTATTGCTTCTTCGAGAAAATCAGCATGTGTAACCATACCACGAAGTTTACCATCTGAACTTAAATATTCAAAACGAATTGTCGTAATTTCATTATCTTTTACAGTTTTTAATATGTTTTTTACAGTATTATTCATTTTCACATAATAAGTAATACTTCAATATTTATTTATATTACTTAAATCAGTACAATTATCAAGCTACTTATAGTATATTTAATTAATTTCAGAACAGAAAATTAAATTAATAAAATAATATTAGTTAATTAAAGTTAGAAATTATATTAAATAGCGAGTTTATAGAAAATACTTTTATTATATTATTTTTTATTAAATTGTTACGAATATACATGTTATCTAATGAAAAAATAATAGATAATAAAAAAGAATTTCAGCAAGAAAAAATGAGTAATGATTTAGATCATTTTATAAAATATAAAAATACATTAATTAATAAGATAAAAAATATTGATCAAGATAA